>JBGPJC010000054.1:0-25539 GCA_041485165.1 Terriglobia bacterium
CCCAGCGCCTGAACCGCTTCGTTCAGCTTGCCCGCTTTGAACAGTTCCCTAGCATTCATAGAGCGAGGCCCGGACTGGCGGCGCTTGCTAAACTTTCTTGCCTGCCTTGACGTCCCAGCCGGTCGGGTTGGCACCGCCCATCGTGCCGTCCGGCTTCTGTTCCTTGTAGTCAAACTCGATTTTGGAGAAATTAAGTGAGAACTGGTCGGTGGGATTGACGCTACCGCCACTGCCTCCGGTTTGATAGGAGGAGACGATGAGGTCGCTCATCTTAATCCAGAAATACTCCTGCTGGTCCTTGCCGGCCTTCCGGCAAACGAGAACAGCTTTCTTGATGTGCTCGCCGCTGGCGCAGGCCAGCATCAGTTTCGGGCTGGCCTTGTTGGCGTGCATGGTGAAATGCATATCCTGCATGCTGACCTTCCCAGAGCCGCCACCACCTCCCGCAGCATGCGACCCGGTGTTTGTCTCTCCCCAGCTAAAGGAAAGGATCTCAATGTCCTTAGCGTGCTTGCTGTCATAGCTTTCGCCATCGATGCCATCAATCTTTAGGAAATAATCTGCAACAGACATGGCCTTGATAGTCCTCCTTAAATAAATTTTGAAGCGATGCTAGCGATCCTCGAAAGAGACGGCGCAATCAGGCGCGAACTACTTGCGCGCCGATGCGGGAAGCTCCGCTACCAGCCGGAGCGAAACAGTAAGTTCATCCAACTGGAAGTGCGGGCGCAGAAAAGCGATGGCCCGGTAGACGCCCGGCTTGCCCGGAACTTCTTCGACGTCCACGCGCGCTTCGCGCAACGGGTACTGGGCCTTGGCGGCCTGGCTGGCGGAGTCGTCCTCGGTGACGTATTGCATGATCCAGCGGTTCAGGAAATGCTGGCAGTCGGTGCGGGACATGAAGCTGCCGATCTTGTCCCGCATGATGGACTTGAGGTAATGGGCGAAGCGCGACACCGCCAGGATGTAAGGCAACTGCGCAGACAGCCGGGCGTTGGCGTTGGCCGCTTCCTTGTCATACATTTTGGGCTTGTTGCAGGACTGCACACTGAAAAAGGCCGCGTAGTCGGTGCCTTTGCAATGCACCAGCGGGATCAAGCCCTGGTCGGCCAGCTCCTTTTCGCGCCGGTCGGTGATGGCCACTTCGGTGGGACACTTCAAAGCCACGTCGCCTTCGTCGGTGCGGAAAGTATGAGTGGGCAGGCCTTCGACCAGCCCTCCGCCCTCGACGCCCCGTATGGCGGCGCACCAGCCGTACTTGGCAAAGGCGCCGGTGAGCCTGGCGCCCAGCGCCCAGGCTGCGTTGCCCCACAAGTACTTCTTGTGGTCGGTGCCGTCCACGCCTTCCTCGAAGCTGAAGCCCTCGACCGGCTTGGTGTCCCGGCCGTAGGGCAGGCGCATCAGCACGCGCGGCAGGCACAGCCCGACGTAGCGCGAATCGTCACTGGCGCGGAAGGACTTCCACTTGGCGAATTCCGTGGAATCGAAGATTTTGCCGATGTCCCGCGGGTCGCCAATCTGCGTGAAGCTTTCCAGGTTGACCAGCTCGGGAGAGGCGCCGGTAAGGAAAGGGGCGTGCGCGGCGGCAGAGACCTGGGCCACTCGCTCCAGGAACTCCATATCCTCCGGATTGCGGCCGATCTCGTAGTCGGCCACCATGGCGGAGAATGGCGCGCCTCCGAAAATCCCGAACTCGTCTTCATAGACCTTCTTGAACAGCACGCTCTGGTCGAACTCCGGTGCGCGCTGTAGATCGCGGAGGACTTCTTTCTTGGAGGCGTTCAGGATGCGGATCTTGAGCGAGGCGCTGGTCTCCGACTGGTCGAGCATGTACTTGAGCCCGCGCCACGTGGATTCCAATTTCTGGAAAGTCGGGTGGTGCAACACTTCGCTCAACTGGATGGAAATGAGGTGGTCAATCTGAGCGATGCGCGCGTTGATGGAGGCTTCGGCGTCCCGGGTGAGGGTCATCGAACCTTCAAGAACCTGGGTGACGAACTCCTTCACCATGTCCTTGCCGCGCTCGGTGGCGCCAGCCTCCCGTCCGAACCGTCCAGTCTCCACTATCTGGTCGAGCAGGCTACCTTCGGTGGTCTTTTCCGCGGCAACCTTCCCGGCGGCCGCCTTCGTCGGCTCAGCCATTGGACCCCTCCTTCTTCGCCAGACCGAGCTCCTTGCGGAGTTTATCTGCCTTCTCGGTGTTCTTGACTGCTTCCATCAGGACGTCGTCGAGCTTCTCGTTGCCCTGCAGGCTGCCGCGCAGATCGGCCAGACGAGTGCGCAAATCGAGCAGTTCTTTGAGCGGCTTGACCTGCCGGGCCACCTGCTCCGGCTCGAAGTCTTCCAGGCTCTTGAAGGTCAGGTCGGCCTTGAGCTGGCCGACCTCAGAGTCGTCGCTGAGCTTGTTCTCGACGCTGAAGGCGAGGTGGGGTTTCATGCTCTCCAGCACACTGTCGAAGTTGTCCGGGGTCACCTCGACGAATCGCCGGTCCTTCAATCTGGCCAGCGGTTCAGAGGGCTGGCCGGTGAAGTCCCCGAGCACGCCCATAACAAAAGGTAGTTCTTTTACCTCGATGGCGTCGCCCACTTCCACGTCATAAGTGACGTGGACACGGGGGGGTCGAACCCTTTCTAATTTCTTGTGTACACTTTCCTTGGCCATTCGCCCACCTCCAGGCCGAGATGTCGCGTCAGATTCTGTCGTGCACTGCGGGAAGTCCTCGCTTGTGTATCAGACGCGCCACAGATTGTCAACAGAACTTGTTTGGGTACCGCAGCCCGCACCGGCTTGGCGAAAATCCCTGGATTTGGGCCGGGGGAGTGAGACAGATTTCTACTTTGGAGTTTGCGTCTCGCCGGCTAGGGCTTTCTTAACGGATTCGCTGATCTTATCCGCATGCGCCAGTAGTTGGCTCACCTGCCACAACTGCGTGTCCGTGAGTTTGCTGCGGAAGCCCGGCATGCCGGTCATGCGTATGCCGTTTGCGGCTTTCCAATGCGTTTCCCACACCGGATCATCGGTCACGCCCATATCCCCAAAGAGATTCGGAGGCGGCGGGTACATGCCCGAAGCAATCGCTGTCGGCTCTTTTCCCGGCAGCCCGTGACACACCGCGCAATTCTGTTTGTACACTGCCGCGCCGGCCAGGAAATTCACCTCATCCGCGGCGACCGGGGGATCAACGGGCTTCTGCTTATCGAGACGCGCGTGGAGCGCCATGCCCGCCAGCTTCTTTTCGAAGGGCATAGGATTTTCTGTGGTGGCCACCGGCGCGCCACCCATTGCGAAATACAGCCAGAAACCTGTGACCAACACGACCACGCCGAGAACCAACCCCGCCAGAAAAGCCTTCAGCACGTGTCACCTCCTCACACCAATCATATCGATCGAAATCCCGCACGACCGAGAAGGTGAGTTTACTTGATCGTTGCCGGCTTTAAAATCGGATATGGCCGAGTGAAGGCGGAGGTTCTCCCGCCTCTCCGACCCTTTGATTGCGCTCCGTCGCCGAGGCCCCTGGGGGTTAATCCGGGGACTGAGCCAAGGTCTTCATTTTGTGGCGGCCTGCCGGGAAATCAAGATGTCGCTATTTTTTCTCCACAAGCTTCATGGGAACCACCACGTGCCGCGAGGTGGTCACATGACCGTCCTGCACCACGACATATCCGTCGCGGATCACCACGCTCACCTTCGCCAGATCGTCCAGATTCTCATCCGGCCGGCCATCCACCACCAGCACGTCCGCCAATTTTCCTACTTCGAGTGTTCCCAGCCGGTCGTTCATGTCGAGAATCTCGGAGTTTGTCTTGGTCGCCGCCACCAGCGCCTCCGCCGGCGTCCCGCCTGCGGCAACAACCTGTTTTAATTCGGTGATGTAAGGCCAGGGGAGATACTTGTACCAGTGCAGGATCAAGTCCGTCCCGATCCCGCATTTGATCCCCGCACGGCGCAGCCGGCGCAACATCTCCAGGTTGGCGTCCTTCGAAAACGTGAATCGCCGCGACGTGGAGCCGAAATACCCGCCCCATTCATCGAAAATGATGATGTAGGGGATGAGCGTGGGATCCGCCGCGACGCCTTTCCTGGCCATCAACTGAATGGTTTCCTCGCTGCGCGGCAGGGGATGCTCGATGGTATCCGCGCCGGCCTCGACCGCCCGCTGGATGTAGAACGTCTCCGCATCCACGGTGACTTTCAGCCCCAGAGCGTGAGCCTCATCCACTGCCGCCTTCACCTCTTCAAAGGTGAAGTGACTGCCCAGCTTGATCACGTCTGCGCCGCGGTGGAACTCATCGCGCACCGCCAGCCGCCAGGCGTCCGGCCCGGAAGCGAGCCGCGTACTTCCCTGCATCTCGATCAGTTCGTCGCGCGTGTTCTCGGTGGAATGACCGCCTTCGGCGGTGATGAACTGTCCCGCCGGAAAAACGCGCGGCCCGGCGACGCGGTTCTCGGCCACCCAGGCTTTCAGCCGGAAGGTCACATCGCCCATCGAGCCGACATCGCGAACGCTGGTGATTCCGCTCTCGATGAAGTAGCGGAGCTTCTCCGTCGCCCGCAGGGTTGCGTCGGAATCGCTGATCGAGCGGCCGAAGTCAGAATTTGAGTCAGGGTAGGTCAGGTGAGTATGTAGATCGATGAGTCCGGGCATGACTGTCTTTCCAGTCACGTCTATCACGCGCGCGCCTTCCGGCCAGCCGGTCGCGCCGGGCGGCAGAACCTTGACAATTTTATTGTGCTCGATCACCAGCGTCCCTTCGCGCGCCGGCGCACCGGTGCCGTCAAAGATCCGCCCGCCGCGGAGCACCAGTGTTCCCTCCGGGCCTCGCGGCCCCGGCTTCACCGGCACGCGCCGAGGGTCGTCGGAAACGGGCGTGCTCGGATCGAGAAGCTTTCTGCGGTCTTGCGGCTTTTCCTGAGCCCACGCGCATCCCCACCCACACAGAATCAGCAGCGTCGCAGCGGCCATCTTCCATTTCATCGCTTCCTCCCTGCACGCGGTTCTTATCATCTTTGCCGACACCGCTTGGCGGGATGATACCACTGGGTCGCTTCACCACGGAGCTTGCAACAGCGTAAGGCTTGCCCTCCAGCCTGCGATTCATGCACATCTGCGCTTACGCCGGGAGTTCTTTGCAACCCAGGCGGTCTTCTGATATAAGCAGCCTCGACTGCGGTACCTCTCCCTGGATGCTGGGTGCACCTTCTAGCCATCCCGTTGCGCTCTACGGAGGTCGCTATGTTCTGTCCTGCTTGCGGGAACAGCAATGTGCCCGAGTCCCTGACTTGCAGCAAGTGCGGAGCAGCTTTGCCCGTTTCGCCAGCGGCGACTCCGGCCATGGCGCCGTCCAGTGCGAATATCAAAGCCGCGCCCCTGATTGCCGGTGCTCCACTGGCAGGAATAGGAGATCGCGCGATCGCCGTGGTCTTGGACCTTGTGGTGGTGTGCGCCGCCTTCGCGGTCACCGGGATGTGGGCGGCAGTGCGCTGGGGCGGGGTCACCAGCAATGGATTCCAGCTCAATGGAATGCCCGCGCTTATTGCCATTGCTGCCGTGGCCGCTTTTGGGTTCCTCTATGTCTGGCTATTGGAAGGCGTACTTGGCGCCACGCTGGGCAAGTTCATGCTCAATGTGCGCGTGCGCCGCACCGATGGCAGCAGTATTGGGCTCCAGCAATCTTTGGTTCGCAACTTGTTGCGGGTCATCGACGGCTTCGCGCTGTATCTCGTGGGCTTTTTGATCGCCATCTTTTCGCGCTTAAAGCAGCGCCTCGGCGACCATGTGGCAGGAACGGTAGTAGTGCAGCGGGACACCGGCAATTTGCCACGAGCGGCCGCCGCCGTGGTCTGGGCAGCTTTGATTGTGACCGGCTTCGTGGGCGCTTACAGATTGCACCCGGGAGCGGGAGCGGCCGTCGTTGCGTCCACACCTGGGACGGCAACTCCTGTCCGGTCACAAACCGTCCCTACGCAAACGGCGCCTGTACAAACCACGCCGTCACAAACCGTTCCCGTGCCAGCCGCGGGCGACGGGCGGGTTACCCGGGCGGAGATGGGGACGGACAGAACACCCGACTTCCAGATTGTGAATCCGTCTAACGAGTTCTATCCGGATACTGCGAAAATCGTGTGTGTCTGGACCGTAGAAGGCGTGGATCCCAGCGTCCCGATCAAGTCCGTATGGATCGCCGATGACACCGGAAGCGCGGCGCCGCCGAATTACAAGCTCGCGGAGAAATCGTTCTCAGGTTTCACCGAGGGCAGCTTTTATGTGAGCAGCCCCAACAACGGGTGGCCGGTTGGCAAGTACCATCTGGAGATCTATATCGGCGACAAGCTGGCGAAAGAGCTGCCGTTCAGCATCAAGCCAAGGTAAGATCGCACAGTGGGGCTTACTTGGCCCGCAGGATTGGCGAATATTCCACCCTCTATTAAACCGCCACCGCTTCGAGAATTGAAAAGTTGCCGCCGACGTCGATCTCCCGCTCGAACCGGAAACCGGTATCGGCGAGCAACTCCGCAAGTTCACCCCGGGTGCGTTGCCGGCCTGCGAGCAGGGTCATCATGTGGATGTCCAGCACCTTGGCAAAATTCGGGTTGGAATCGTCGGGGATGATGGCCTCGATGAGCAGCAGCTTGGCGTGGGCGGGCGCCGCGTGGCGCACATTCTTGAGGATTCTGATGGATTCCTCGTCGTTCCAATCGTGAATGATGTCCATCATCAGATAGGCGTCGCACGCCGGCATGGCATCCTTGAAGAAATCTCCGGCGTGGAGCCTGAGCCGCTCCGAAGCCACGCTGGAAGCCCGTTCGATAACCTGCGGCAGATCAAATAACACGCCCTTGGCCCTGGGCGCAGCGGCGAGCACCGCCTGTAACAGGTGGCCCCGGCCCCCGCCGATGTCGCCAATCAGGCCGAAGCTGGAAAAAGGGTAGCCGCCGGCGACCCGCGGGATTTGTCCTTGCGCTTTGGCAGTCATGGCTTGATCGAAGATCCGACCCGCCTCTGGGTGCTCGACAAAGTAGCTCCAAATGCCGCCAGGGACCACTTTCTCCGACGCCGGACGGCCCGTCCGTACGGTGTGCTCCAGGAATTGGTAGGACGCCCAGGAAATCGGAAGGCCGATCATGCGTACGAAGGCGCGCATCGATTGCGGATGGTCGGTCCGCAAGAGCCGCGACGCTGGCGTGTGGACATACCCGCCGTCGCGGCTTTCGAATATCCCATGTGCTGAAAGCAATCGCAGCACGCGGCTGAGCGCTCCGGCATCGGTCCCGGTCGCCTCGGCAATGGCGACAGCGGTCCGGGGCGTATCGTCCAGCGCATCGGCCACCCCGAGGTCGGCGACCACGTGCAGGCATCGCGATAAAGAATACCCGCTGGAGATCTGCAAGAGCGTTTCAAAGGGCAAGGCATCGGTCATGATTTCCTCCACGGGCCAGATTTATAGCAAACTCCTGACAAGCAGGAAAAGGGGAGACTGGTCGGGGGCCTAGGTGGCCCGCAGCCCGCACAGTCTTCCAAATGGCGCGACGCAAGTCCCCGCAAAGCGGTCTGGAGCGAAGGCATTTTGAGGGCAACGTCGCATCGTATTCGTGGGCTGGGACTTAGCTCGATAGTACTACGGTACTATAGGGCAAACGTGCTCCGCGACCGCAGAATCAGCCTGGGCGATCGCAATTGCCCCGGCACCTCCCAGGAGTCAAGAGAACCTTAGTACTATCCGGCCAGACCGTGCTCCCGAAGACCAAAGAAACCGCGGGGCTGACCACCCCAACTCCCAAAGACGAACTGCCGCCGAGTGTGCCCGCCGGACATCTATCGGAAGAACGCCAGCGAGCTGGCGCCGTGTGCGTCGACATCCTGCTAAGAGTGGAGGGCTCGCTGGAAACGACGGACCCGGGACAGCCCAGCCAGCCGTTTCAAGAATCCACTCGGACAATGATCGTTTTCCCGCTGGGGGGCGTCGTGCGCCTGGCGGCGAAGGTCGTCCGCGGACAGTTGGTTACAGTCACTAATCTGAACAGCAGACATCGCATGCTCTGCCGCGTGGTGAGCGTGCGCGATTATCCGAACATGAAGGCGTACGTTGAGTTCGAGCTCACCCAGCCGGCCCCGGCGTTCTGGGGCCTCACTTTTCACCAGGAAGTTGCAGCACCACCGGCGGTCAGCGTGCCAGGTTCTTGGGCCAGCCAGCCGGCGATCATGGCGCTGCCGACTAACCGGCCGGTAGCCGCGGGGCCCGCAGTATCGCCTTTCGTGCACGACGTCGCGGACTCGCTGGGAGACCCGGGGGCACGTTCTATTTCTCCGTCAATTTTTTCGGAACACTCCCATCTTCTCGCGGCGAGCTTAGCCAAGCCGCACCTGCCGGAAGAGTCCGCGCGAGCCAATAGTAGAAACCCCGCGCGGCGGGTGGGCTTTTTTGCGGCTGCGCTGCTGGCGGCTGCGGCCTGCGTCTGGTCCCTCCTGCCTTATGAATCGGCCACATCGGTGCCCTCCAGCGCACAAGGCGCAACGTCTGGCGGGACTGCTCTCACTGGGGATGTGCAAAGCGATGGAACGGCGAGCACCGTCATGACCGTCACAGCGACACTGCCCTCCTACTCTCCGAAGAATACTGTAGAGCCGCCGGCAACCCTGGTCGCAAACGGGAAGAACGAGACCGTCACCCCCGCGAACGCGCAGAAGGAGCAGGCCCGCAACCAGAACAGGCGTGCCGCGCTTCCCGCTATCACGCTGGCGGCGCCATCGGTTACTCTCGGCCAGACGGCAAATCAGAGCGCCGAGCTGCCACCTGACCCAACAGGCGATGCGGGGGGAGTGGCGCTGTCGGGGGAAAATCGCAAGGGTGGAATCTTTGGCGACGCGTCGCAGAGCGAGCGCTTGCCTCTGCCGCCACCGCCTGCCGAGAACCGCGCTCCGGTTCATCCTGGCGGCGAGGCGACACCAGTGCATCTTGTGTCCTCCGTCCAGCCGGCATACCCGCCCGGCGCAAGACAATTCCACATACAGGGTGACGTGCGCATCCTGGCGTCGATTGACGAGGGCGGCAATGTGACCGAGATGAAGGTGCTCTCCGGCGCGATGCAGTTGCAGAGCGCCGCAATGGACGCGGTCCGTAAATGGAAATACCAGCCGGCCAAGCTCAACGGCAAACCCGTGGCCACGCAAACGACGGTGATCGTTCGCTTCCAGCTTGGCCGATAGCCGGGCAGCGAAAGTATTCCGGCCGGCAGATCCAATCCTCGCAATCCTCACCGATCAATTACAGAGGTGGTAGCTTCTCATCGCGGCGATTTCTCCCACTCTACCCTGTTCCATCTCTCAGCTGGTCATGATAGTATGACCATAGTCTTGGGAGGAGAAGGATGAGACAAATGCCAGCAGGAGTGTTCAAGGCACATTGCCTGACGGTGATGCGAGAGGTTCAGGCCACCGGCGAGCCTCTTGTTATTACAAAGAGGGGAGCGCCGGTTGTAAAGGTTGTGCCCGTCGCGTCGGAAAAGAACGACGTCTTCGGATTCATGGCAGGAAAAGTCAAAATTGTTGGCGATATCGAATCCCCGATTCCCGTCGAGTGGAGGGTCATGAAGCCGTGATCCTCCTCGATACGCATGTTTTGGTCTGGCTGACTGTGGAACCAGGGAAACTGTCCAAGCAGGCGCGCTCTGCTATTCGCCGAGCCGCGCGTGCCGGCGGCATAGCCATCTCGGCGATTACGTTGTGGGAGTTGGCTTGGCTGGCTACTCATGGCCGCCTGGAGACGATTGGAACGGTTGAGGCTTATGTCGAAGAGGTCACTTCGCGGGTCGCCGTCCGGCCGATCACGGTGAAGGTTGCCGTGCTTGCCAACCAACTTCCCGCGGACTATTCAAGCGATCCGTGTGACCGCCTGATCGGCGCCACCGCACTCGCCGAGGGCATCGCTCTCGTGACCAAAGACGTGAGAATCAGAAGTTGCAAACAGATTAGGACCATCTGGTGACGCTGTCCCCCACCCTCGCCTGCGGCGAGGACCGGGCACCAGGCCATACCTCGTTCTTGAAGCAGGGGCTCGAAAGGAATGGTCAGGCACCCGGCGAAAGGTGCCGTGATTTCGGACTAAGGTCCATCGACCAGAACTCCGTAAAGGTTCCACTTCGCTAATGAGACGTTGTTGGCCAAGCCATACGGCGCGCCGAATGCCACCAGGGTTGGCGAAGGAAGCGTGTTGCCGGTTTCGCTGCCCAGAGCGCCCACGTTGTGCGCAAAATGAGGAAATTGGTTTACCGGAATGAGAATTTGAAACGTGCCCCAGGTCATTCCGTCCGACGAAAATGATCGCACCAGATACGAATCCGCACTGTGTTGATTGACGATGCGCGTCATCACGAATTGATTTCTTGCAGCATCGTACTTTACGTCCACCGAGGTCGCGTCTTGAATGTTTATCTGGGCGTTCTGCCTGGGCGTCCATGTCACCGCGTCCGTGGACTCGAGCATATAGACTCCCAGCCCGCTAGCCGGATCGGTGGAATCGTCCGTGTACCACATCAGCAGTTTGCCGTTTAGCGCAACCACGGTCTGCTGGCCCGCGCCGTACCCCACCGGGTTCTGGCTGTGTGGGATGAATGGGTAGATAAGTATCTGCGGATCATTCGGCTCGTTTTCCCAGGTTCCCCGCAACGTGTAGATCAGGTAAGGCCCGTCGATATTCGCCGACCTGGCCACCGCAACCACAGTCTGGTGGGCATCGGGGCCGGGGCCGGTCACTACGGATGAGGAGTAAAACATGTAATAGAAACCCTGGAACAGCACCACGCTGGGATCGCAGGCGCCAAGACCCAGCCCATTCTGACCCGCCGCCCGCAGCATGATGATTGGGGTTGACCAGTTCACGCCGTCCGTAGAATTTACGTAGCGGACGTAATCCAGGGCAGGAAAGATGTTGCCCCCCGAGCAGAAAAACACATGGTAAACGCCCTGCTTCAGAACCATTGACGGGGCATAGGCATATTGGAATACGCCCTGCTGAGCGTCGACCATCAGATTAAAATTGAATTGCGGCCCTGGAGGGCCACCGGAAGATACTTGGCCACTGGAACCGCCGCAGGAAGTCCACGCCAGCAGGGAAAAACCGAGTGCCGCGCCTCCAATAATTCTTCTAAACCGAGATCGGGCTGGACTGAAAACTTTCATCGCACGTGGTCTTTCAGTGCGCCCATCCTAGTGAATTCGGCAGTTTCCGGCAAGCATTATTTCCGAGGGAGGCAAGGCTGGTCTGGGGCGGGTGCCTCAGCCCTTCTCTGAGGCGGGTGGCGCAACCATGATCCTGGGAATCAGTTCTTCCCTGTGATTTAGAGCATGCCGCGGTTGAACGATACCACTGGGAATGTCCACGTCGGGGATAGGTGTAGAGTCCCAGTTCGGAGCAGCGAAATAGAACGGTCGGGCGTGCCAATGGTGCGGATGTTGTGACGCCTACCGAAAAAATCCCTACCCTCGCTTGCCCTGAGCTTGGCGAAGGGCCATGGCGAGGGATGGGCACCCGGCGCCGCTACATTTACCCGGCGCCGTTGGGGACTCAGGGCCGGGTCACCTGCGGGCAAGAGGCCTGTAGAGGCAACGTCGTAAAGTCCATCTTGGTCACCCGCGAATCGCTTTCGAGTAAGTCAAACTCAGTTAGGTGTTGCTGAGGATCTTTTGCGACTAGCCCCCGGCGTTCCTTCTGGATCCAATACTGGTGATCCTCAAGAACTTCGAGCTGCACGGGTTTGGCCTTCAGCTTGCTCTCGAGCTCCGCCTTGTCCGACTTTTTGTTCGGTTTGAAGAAGTCGCGGTCCAGCCGTGCAGTGAACGAGTACGTCCCCGGGTTCAACGCCAGCCTTAGGGGAGCGATGGGGCCATCGGGAGCGTGGGGGCCAACATGCACGTCGCCGCAGAACAGAGCGTCAAAGTACCCCCCACTGGTATCGTTGAAAAATACCTGAGCCGGTCCTTTGTAGGGAGGTGGCTGAAACCTTAAGAGCGCGGCGCGATCGAGGTTGAGCGGCCCGTTGAAATAGACCGTTGTCCGAGTCCCTGCCGGATAGACCAGTTCGTGGCCCTTTGTAAACAGGGCGAAGGGTAGGACTATCGCAGCCGTGATGGGGTCAATCGCCGCGGCGAGCAACCCCGTCCCCACCCCCAAATCGCCCGGTTCAGGCCGCGCCGCCATGCGCTTCGGTTTCCCGCTTGCCGATTTCGAGGGGCGCAAGGCCGCAATTTCACCGTTCGGGAGAACCAGTTTTTCGACCGCCACCTTGACCTGACCGTTTCTCGATGGCTTGTGCGGGTGGCTAACCTGCACGACGGTGCCGGAAACTGCCGTGCCCCTGGGTACGACAACCAACGCGTTGACTCGGAGCGGGTAGGGGATAGTGAGCTTGACGGTGTCTCCGACCTTTGCCGTCCCAGAGGAGAGCTCGGACACAAATTGCAGAGTGAGTGGCGTTCCATCCGGGACAGCGATCGAATCCGGCGGCGTCAAAGCCGCCTGCACAGGCGCATCTTTTTCCTGCGTGCCGCTTTGCCCAGGAGGCGGGTGGGGTTGGGCGCTCAAATCGGCAGCAGGCAAAAGGATGAAGAGTACAGCCAAGACGCCGCACCGCGGAGGCCAATCAAACCGCTTCAGCATCGGCCCGCTCCTTCCGATTTCTTGAGTGGGCTAGGATTTACACTGTAAAGAACGTGAAGGGCGTGCATTTCTGTTGCCCACTTGCTAGGGACGATACATCCAATCCGGGGGTTCCGATTTCGACTTTATTTTCTTGCAAACACCGTATGCCTGCCGCCCTCTCGTGTCAAGTCCAGATCGGCATAGACGGTCAGGCGTGCAGATGGTGCGGGTTTGGTGACGCTTACTGAGAAAATCCCCACCCCTCGCCGCGGCGAGGGATGGGGCACCCGACCGAATTCCGGAGCGTCGGGGGTAGCAAAGATTCGGAACCCCTGTAGCGCGTCTGGGGAGACGAAGTTGTTGGGTTTGCTCGCCCATTGACGTACAACGTATCACGTTGTATCCTTTACGTGTGATCCAGAGCTTTCGCTCGAAGGAAACCGAGCAGCTTTTTCACTACCGGCATAGCAAGCGCTTCCGGTCCTTCGAGCGGGTCGCCCTGCGCAAGCTGTTGCAGTTGCACGCTGCCACCCATGTGCGCGTGCTGGCTTCGCCGCCCGGGAATCAATTGGAGGCATTGCGAGGCGATCGGAAAGGACAGCACTCGATTCGTATAAACGACCAATGGCGAATCTGTTTTGTGTGGCGTGATGGCCATGCGTTCGATGTGGAGATTGCCGACTACCACTAGGAGTAGAGAACCATTATGAGTAAATCAGAGTTGCTGCTCCCTCCCGTCCACCCCGGTGAAATCCTCCGCGAGGATTTTATGAAGCCGCTGCGCCTGTCCGTCAACAAACTGGCGCTCGAACTGCACGTGCCCGCTACCCGCGTCGGTGAAATCGTGCATGAGCGCCGCCGGATCACCGCGGACACGGCCCTGCGACTTGCTCGATACTTCAAGACCAACCCTGAATTCTGGCTCAACCTCCAGAACTTCTACGATTTGGAAGTTTCCAAGCGCTCCGGCACAGTATCTGAGATCGAGCGCCAGGTACATCCTGTCAGCGCATCAGCGTGATCCTTCGTCGCGATGACTTTCTCGGTCGCCCCGGCTGTCTCCTGTGCCGGCAGCTGTCCCCCAGGTTAGAATCGTGGACTACCATTAGGAGCACAGCATGGCCAGGAAACTGAAGCCCGTACATCCGGGCGAGATCCTCCGCGAGGAATTCATGAAGCCGCTTGGCCTGAGCATGAACAAGCTGGCGCTGGACCTGCGCGTGCCGGTCACGCGGATTGCGGAAATTGTCCACCAGCGTCGCGGAATCACCGCGGATACCGCCTTGCGTCTCGCGCGCTATTTCAAGACTGCACCGGTTTTCTGGATGAATCTGCAAGTTCGTTACCAGCTCGAAGTCGCGGAAGACAAACAGGCGGACAAGGTAGCCCGCGACGTCCAGCCGCTGGAAGCGGCGGGCAGAGCGTAGGTTTCAGGGCGGGTGGCCGACCCTCTACCTTCGGGAACCTCACTGCGCTCAGCCATGCTGCACGCCTCGGTCCGAGCGATCCTCTCCGGTAGTCCGCGTCGGGGCCGAGGTGCGGCGTCCCAATGCAGAGCAGCGAAATGGAACGGTCAGGCGTGCAGATGGTGCGGCTGTTGCGACGCTTACCGAGAAGATCCCCACCCTTCTTCGAAGGGATGGGGTACCCGGCTTGCTTGATGGTCAGAATGGTCCGTTCATATTTCGATGGCTTAAAGCTCGTCGCGAAAGTCGACACAGCGCTAGTGCAGCCAGCCGGTGTGGCTGCCGTGACGCGCGCAACGCCTGCTGCTGGAGAGCTTCGGTTAAACTTCTGCGCCGATTGATTTTCTCTGCCCGAGGAATTCCACCAGCTCAGGGTTCACTTTGTCCGCGTGTGTCCAGTTGACGCCATGCGGCCCACCCTCTACCACCACCAAACGGGCTCCTTGGACGGCCTGGTGCGTGCGGAGTCCCGTGGCGGCGATAGGAAGGATCCGGTCGGCATCGCCGTGAATGACCAGCGTGGGCACGTTGATGCGCGACAAGTCCTTGCGGAAGTCGGTCCCCCACGCGGGGACGCAATCGAGAGTGCCTTTAGCGGAGGCGCCGACCGCGACGTTCCAGCTGGACTGGACGGCCTGGTCGCTGATCCGTGTGCCGCCCAGGACGTCGACGTTGTAGAAATTCTTGAGAAAAGTGGCGAGGAACGCCGGCCGGTCCGCGGCGATGGCCTTCTTGATCCCTTCGAAGACACTGCCGTCCACGCCCTCCGGATTGTCAGCCGTCTTCAGCAGGAATGGCGGGACCGAAGCGATGAACACCGCCTTGCTCACGCGCTCCGATCCGTACTTACCCAGGTAGCGCGCCACCTCGCCGCCACCCATCGAGAAGCCAACCAGCGCGGCGTCCCACAGGTTGAGATTCGTCACAAGCTTCTGCAGGTCCTCGGCGAAGGTATCGTAGTTGTAGCCCGTCGACGGCTTGCTGGACTGGCCGAACCCCCTGCGGTCGTATGTGATGACCCGGAGACCCGCATCCAGCAGGGCCGCGACCTGCTTCTCCCAGGAAGCCCCGCTCAGCGGCCACCCGTGGATCAGCACGACGGGCTTACCCGTGCCGTGGTCCTCGTAGTAGAGCTCGATGGCCCCGGAGTTTTCCTGACCAACACTGATTCTGCTCATCACACTCCTCCTTGTGTTGTCCTGAACCTTTCCCGAGAGCCCCGCCGCAAGGCGGTAGCGCACCCTTTCCTCAACCTCTCGTCCTTGACGCCAACCAACGAGCGGATCATAACACTGCGGTAGTTCACGCTGGGGTTAGGAGGCTGGGTGCCGCCGGCCCCCCTCGTCATTCTGAGCGCAGCGAAGAATCCCTCTTCGGTTCCCCATCGCACCCTTCCCCCCGGACCTTGGCCGAATAACACCTGCCAAGTCTACTCGCCCGGAAGAAGCCGAGGCCGTTATCTAATCAGCCGCTGGAGCGAGTGCAAATCGGTTTGGCGCTTTCTCAGGAGCGAGCATAAGACTGAGTGGCGTTCAGCGGAAGCAACCGGATGAGCGTGTAAATCCCCAGAGTGGTACCCAACGGAATGTTGGAGAGAGACAGGAATCCCGCAACAAGTGCCAGGCTTCGTCCAGATTGCTTTCCCGCTAAGAGAGCCGCTCCAGCCAAGATCCCGCAAACACCGCATAGCGCCGCCAGAACAATGATCACTGCGTAGAGGAAATGGAAGACAGTCATCAACGTAAACGGGTCGGGCACGCGAACCAGCAGGGCGCCAAACATGACCGTAGTCGTGGTCATGAAGACGAACAGCCCCAGTGCAGTGATCAGGCGGAGAACTCCGTAGACTACCCAACAAATTCCGAGAGTTCGAAGCCAACCGCTCGGGGATTGGGCAGCGGTATCGTTCGCAGACATAGTGGCCTCCTGACCTTCCACGTGGCGTGCGAAGCTTATCATTGAAGATTCTTAGATGCCTACAGACGATCGCTGAAGGCGCGTCCCGTGCACCCTGCATTGCTCGTTCGCGCGTACTCCAAGGGCCGCGTGTCCGATTGGCGGCGAAACGTGTGGGTGGTACGCTGGCGAGTGGCGCAACCATGATCCTGGGAATCAATTCTTCGGTGTGAATTACAGCACGCCGCGATTGAATGATGCCACTGGGGTTGTCCGCGTCGGGGCCGAGGTGTGGAGTTCCAATTCGGAGCGGCGAAATAGAACGGTCAGGAGTGCAGATGGTGCGGCTGTTGTGACGACTCCCGAAAAAATGCCCATCCCTCGCCGCGGCGAGGGATGAGGCACCCGGCTGTTGACTGGCTTTGGGTCGCAACATAACATGCATGGCAGTTCCCGCGGAGAATCCTCTGAGCAACGGACGAGATCCATGGACAGGAGGAAACAATGCCTGCAGTTAAATTCCTTGTGCTTTATCCACGCCCGACGGATATCGAAACATTCGAAAAGCTCTATCAGAACGAGCATGTACCCATGGCGCTCGAAAAGCTCGCCGGCAAAACGAGGTTTGTGGCGACGAAGGTCTTAGGCTCTCCAACGGGCACGCCGCCATTCTACCGTGTCGCTGAGATTCACTTCCCATCGATGGCGGCCCTGGAAGCCTGCGCCGCATCCCCAGGCGGCCAGCAGACTCTGGCGCACGCCCAGTCCATCTCTACTGGAGGCGCCCCGATCTTACTGATCGCTGAAGAAGAGACCTTTTCTTTCGCGCAGGCGACCGCGGCCTAGTAGGCAACGCAATTCGTCGAAGCCGTCCAAGCGAGCCGAGGCGATGATCGGAACCACGCTGGAAATCACCGCATGGCTGTTCTCGCGGTGACACTTAATTGTGGCTGAGATGACTCTTAGCGACTTTACTCGATGGTTGTACCGCGGGCAGCGACCCAACTGGATCGCCAGGATTATGAACAGAGCCACGGCTGCTGTGGCCTCATCGGGTGTCGCCTCCAACTACCTTGCTGCGTTGGAGGTGGCGGGGCGCAAGTCCGGGCGAATGTTCTCCCTGCCCGTTGTGATCGCCATCGTGGATGGGCAGCGGTACTTGGTGTCCATGCTCGGAGAAAACGTGCACTGGGTCCAAAACGTACGTGCCGCCGGTGGCAGAGCAGTTCTCCGCAGCGGCGGCCGTGAGGAGGTCCAACTCGAAGAGGTTCCCGCCGACCAGCGCGCACCGATCTTGAGGGCTTACCTGCAGCGAGCGCCGGGAGCGCGACCTCACGTGCCCGTGAACAAAGATGCATCGCTTGCGGAATTCCAAAGGGTCGCCGCGGCATTTCCGGTTTTCCGTCTTGTTTCTAACAAGACGTTGCAGCCGGCGCAGCCCGGCGGGCCGGGTGCTCCATAGTCCCCGAAGCGTCGGGGAGGGTGGGGATTTCGGCTCGCTCCCTACCCAAGAATATGTACTGGTATGATGGTCTCTCCACCGCGTTTCAGCTACGGCGAGTGATATCTGCATTTGCCTCTCCTGGATTCGGAGGATACCGGGAACATCGTGGACTGGTGCTGCACCAGTTATGGTTTCTGCGCAAACGGCGAGAACGGTTTGACTCGAATCGACTCAGCGTGATTCAAGCTGGCAGATCCACGAAATCCCCACCCTTTCTTCGAAATGATAGGCCACCCGCCCGCACGCGTTTGGCGGACGGATAGGATGCGGCAGCCGCCCGGTTGATTTGAAAAATCCTCTTGGCGAAGACAAGGCGAATCTGTAGAATGGACGGATAGCAAAAGCTGTAGTTGAAGAGGGTTGGACTGGCACGGGGCGATGAAGGCCTGGACGATAGTAAGCGGGCTAAGAGGAGTCCTTCGATGGCGGCAAAGTTCTTGGGAGCCGATGGCAAATACCACCAGGAAGGTTCATTCCTCGGTGCAGATGGTGAATATCATCCCAAGGGATATTTCCTCGGCGCCGACGGCAAGTACCATCCCGCCGGCTCCTTTGTCGGTGCGGATGGCAAGTATCACCGCAAAGGGGAGTTCAAAGGCGCCGATGGTAAATACCATCCTGGGGGGCAGTTTGTCGGACAAGACCGCAAGTACCATCCGGAGGGTTCATTCTTAGGCCAAGATGGGCAATACCATCCGGAAGGAGCCTTTCTTGGTCGAGACGGGATGTACCACCCAGAGGGAACGTTCCTCGGGCAGTACGGCAGATACCATTACTCTGGCTCATTTCTCGGAACCGATGGGAAATACCACCTTGAAGGTTCTTTCCTCGGCACAGACGGTCGGTATCACCCGAAAGGATCTTTCCTTGGCGCGCACGGTCGCTATGAAGAGCCCGAACATTCGGCCGATCTAGAACGTCGAAACCAGAAGGGTGTCGATTGCTAGCCTGGTAACAATCGTTTGGAGGGGAAGGCCAACGGGGCAGAAGTGAGCCGCCTAGGCTAGAATGCCGTTTGCCGGCCGTCGGATATGACTAGCTTTTCCACAGAAGCGACAGTTTCGGTCAAGTCAACACGCCTTTCAAAGGCGGCGTCTATCTATGAGTACACACATACATCCGCTTCCTCGCTTCTAGCCGCCTTTGATGACGCAAAGTCAAAGCGCGGAAACCCGCGCGGAATCCTGACAGACCAGGAGCAGGACATCCTGCGTGCCGCCCTTGTGATGAGTTGTGCGGGGCTCGACGCCGCCCTCAAACAGTCAATCCGAGACTGCTTGGAACAGTTGCTTGAGAAGAACAAGCAGGTTCGAGAGGGTTTCGAAAAATTCATAAAGAAGCGCATCAGTGGTGAAGGCGATGTTCTGGGGTTGGCGACCGGCGCAAAGTTTTTGGGATTAGTCCTTGCGGAGCGAGAGCCGCGCAAACGTTTGATCGAGGAATACATCAAGGAGCTTACTGGTGAATCGCTGCAGTCCACCGAAGAAATCATGCGGACATCTGCTGCCCTCGGTCTAGAGCCAAAGGAACTCGACCTCGATATTGTCCGCCTCAAGGGAATTTTCCTGATTCGAAACAAAATAATCCATGAATTGGATATCGATCTGAATGCGACAAAACGAAAACGCAAAGTTCGGAGCCAAGCAGATCTTCTCGAAAACTCCGATTACGTTCTCTCTGTCACGAAATCGATAGTCGAGAGTCTGGACAAGAAATTATGATAGGCGGGTGGCGCATTCGAAGCACTCGGGGAACGAGAATAGAATGTGCGCCACGCGTCGGGCCATGACTGTAAGTCTCATCGAGGTTAAGGCAAAAGCTGCGCAATGCTTGTCGGAGGGGCTCTCAAATCCTGCGAAGTTCTCGGCGAAGCTCTTGGAATTCTTCAACTATGGATTTGATCACTTCGAGAGCATGGACGGCGAGGCCAAAGCTTATTTCGAACACTCGCGAGAAGGATTAATTGACCTGTGTGCCGAGCAGATCAATCGGATCCCCGATGGCCGGCACCGGCGGAACCTGGCCCGTAGCGTTGCAATGGCACGCGGCAGGCACCTCAAGGCCGAGAACCTAGCGCGATCGTTATCCGGACCACCCACCTACAAGTTTCCGATCATACAGAAAGCAGAGCCCATATTCTTCTCCTTGCTTCAGAGTTTACTTGACGTGCTCCACGATGCGACCGAGCAAAGCCACAGCGGCGCCGCCCGGTTCGCCACTATCGCTCTTCATTTTTGGGTAGTTGATGAACTTCAAGTGGCCTTCCATCTGGCACAACGCAAGTATGCAACCCAAGCATACTCACATATGCGGACAGTATTTGACCTACTAGAGAAGATAGAACTCTTTCACAAATATCCCAAATGGGCAGAAGTCTGGGCGTCGGAGGATAAGAAGGCTATCCGGGAGGAGTTGAGTCCAGCAGCCGTAAGAACAAAACTTGGTCAGGCCAAGTTCAATCCGGTGTACTCATTCTTTTCGGAGGTCGGAATTCACGGCACGTTTCAAGGTGTGCAGGGCCGAGTTTCGAAACGGAGAAAGGACAAAGAGAGTGAAGGAATCGCGGTCAGTATGTGGGTCGGGGGTATACCCCGGGAAGACCAGGTCGTCTTCTCCATCTCCTCCTGCATTTTCACCGCGGTGTCTGCTCTCCTCACGGCATTTGATACATTTCAGGACCATCTGAACGAAGAGGATGTCAGGGAGATTATTGAAGTCTCAATTAAGCAGGCGACAAAATTCCTAAAAGAGCATTTTGTCGGCTGGGCTCGAGAGGCTGGGTTCGACGTCACGGAGTTACTGGAAGTCTTCAGGACAGAGGTTGATTGAGACAAGTGGGCGGGTGGCCCGGACGCCAAGTGAAGGAATGAATCTGGGTGCCCAACACGTCGGGTTTACGTGTCGGGACTTTTCTTCGTTCCTCTGTAGCGCTTCAATCCTTTCGGGCGAGTGGCCATGCCTCCGCCTCGCAAGAGCATCTGGGAGGGAGAAGTCGCGCTCTTTGTGGGGGGAACCTCGAAGTCGACGCCTGGACTACCCGACAATACCTATCTCGGCGCGAAAGCTTGGCCGATGACACTTTTCTCAGTTATAATGCGTACATTACTTTCATATGAGAAATCCGTATGCATAAGAGAGTTTCCCTCTTTCTTATTGCTTCCTTGACCTGGATGCCAGCCTGCTCACCCGCTGCGCGGCAAGCAACAGGCCGCGCGATCGGGGGAGGTCTGGCAGGTGCGTCGGCAGCTGGGACCCAAGCGAAGTTGATGATCTTCGGAGGGGAGGGTCACAAAACCTACCTGGGATGCCTTAATTGCTCGCAATACGTAGCTGATTCAGTTCTCAACAAGTACGGTACGCACGGTAGTCCCTACTCCAGTGATAGCATTTGGAATAAGTACGGGGAGTACGGTTCAGCGTATTCAAATTATGGTGCGTGCAATCGATACGCCGTGGATCCCCCCGTGATCGTCGACCAAGACGGCAATTACTATGGAAGGCTCACCTTGAATACGTATCACCCTGAAATCGGCATGGGGAGGCGTTACCTGGATTGGCTGGTCGGCCTGTGCGGCAACTGAAAGGGCTATCCGGCGTCTAGTATTGATGGTTGTCTCACCTTCCGAAGGTTGTCCCGACGAGGGCGGGGGGCTGAATCTTTCTCGAATAAACCGAAATCGTGCCGCCAGAGTCCCGGAGCACCCCCTTGCACCTCACTGCTGCAAGATGGTGCAAACTGTCCGCCGATCATCAGCTAGGCTCAGCTATTGGCTTTGTGGAGGTGTGCATCGTGTTCGACCAAATTCTTGCTTTGATTGTTGTGATCCTGCCGACCTTGTTTGCACTGGGCATTGAAGTAGTGAGCAAAGAAATCAAAGATCATCGCTATTGGCGGATCGGCGTCATTGCGTTCGGAGTGGGTCTGAGCGCGCTCACGGGGTTCCAGATGTCACAAGCCCACAAAGAAGCCAGAGTAGATCAAGAGGCTGCTATAGTCGATACATCCAGGCGGGTGTCTGCCGCAGTATCAGAATCCGTAACGCAGAGCGTCACGAAGGCTGTAAGTGAACAGTATACTCAGACCATTAATGAACTGCATTCGGAAATCGGTTCTCTTCAGGCACAACTTGCCGCTCAAAGTAAAAAAGTTGATTTAATTCAAGGAAGCAACATCGTGACCGGGAAAGAGCCTATCCGCGTGGAAATAGCAAATCCTAGCGTGCTACGAACTGGCGAGCCTCAATTGAGCATACACGCATCGGCCATGCCAGTTGGGCCAAATCCCCAATATGGGAAAAACGCTCGTCAGATCATTCTCACAACAAACAAAGTAATGAATGGCGGTCGTGTGAGAATTACCTGCAAGAACAAAATCAATCAAGGTTCGGCAACCATATCTGGTGCCGGTGTGATAATGAGAGGAGGCGGAGGAATGATCGATGAAAAAACCTATGTCTCTGGAATCGGCTCTCCAAACTGGTCGCCGGACTTTCCTTTGGTAGTTACCCTATATTTCGATGAAGATGATCTTGGACCGTGCACAATCACACCGCTTTCGTGAGTTGGGGGAAAGGGCTAATTCTACTCAGTAAATCGTCAGCCCCCATCAAAGCTGACGAAGAAATGGCAGGTGGTCCAACCCTGAAGTTTCTGTTTTCCACTTGACGACGGTCCGCGCTCGGATGATTCTTTGCGCTCTCCCGGCCTGCCGGGACCGCCTAAACTGACATCGGCTACCGCCGAAGTCGACCGGTATCCACTCGTCTCCAGGTAAGGACACTTTAAAAAGGGAGAGATTCCTCGCCCCGATCGAATCGGGGTGCAAAGCCACTGCGCTCGGAATGACGACCCAAGGCATTTTTTCCGCCGTCTGCTACGGGATCGAAGCGGAACCCTGGCACCGGACCGGCGCCGGCACCTGGATTTGCCTCAGCGCGTGACACTCTCCCCCTTTTCTCCTTTGACTTGAGTGCTAAACTGTTGCACTTTGGAGCCGACATGAAGCAGCTTCAGCCGGTCATCTGGTCAAAGGGCACGTTCCTGACGCCGCAGCACTTGCAGATACAGGACCGCTTCCTCGAGAACTTGATGCAGTTCCGGCTGGAGAGCCTCAACTTCCGGCCGTGGGGTTTCCGCGAGCTGAGCATCAACGAGGAAGAGCTTGCCGCAGGCAATTTTTCGATTTCGCGCGCCTCGGGCATTTTCCCGGACGGCCTGCCGTTTGAAATCCCCGATTCCGACGCGGCGCCTCCTCCCAAGCCCCTGACCACCTACTTTGAAGCCGATGTGGACCGCCTGGACATGCACCTGGCCATCCCCAACTACCTCGAGCGCGGTCTGAACATCACTGCCGCCAAGGGGACAATGGACGCGCGCTATCTGGCCGAAGTGGCACTGGTCCGCGACGAGAACTCCGGCCGGTCGGAAAAGCCCGTCCAAATCGCGCGGAAGAATTTCCGTCTGCTGGTGGAAGGCGAAGCGCGCCACGGCGCCTCAACCCTTCGCGCGGCTTCCATCGTGCGCAAGCCTACCGGGGCGTTCGAGCTCGACCCGCAATTCGTTCCTCCGCTGCTGGACATCGCCGCCAGCGACTACATGATCTCCATCCTGCGCCGGCTGGTGGAAATCCTGACCGCCAAGAGTAGCGTGCTTTCCGGCCTGCGGCGGCAGAGGAACCAGAGCCTGGCGGACTTTACCGCCTCGGACATCGCCAACTTCTGGCTGCTGTACACGGTGAACTCGAACCTGCCGCTGCTGCGTCACGTCTTCGAAACGCGGCGCGGGCATCCCGAGCATTTCTACGTCATGCTGCTGGAGCTGGCCGGGTCGCTAAGCACATTTTCCACCAAGCTGCAGCCGCGCGACTTGCCGCTCTACGACCACGAAGAACTGGGCAAATGCTTTACCGACCTGGACGAAAAGCTGCGCGAGCTGCTGGAAACCGTGGTCCCGAGCAATTTCGTATCCCTGCCGCTCAAGCTGCAGCAGACTTCGATCTACGCCACCTCGCTGGCCGACGAGAAATATCTGAAGGACACCAAGATGTACCTGGCGGTGAGCAGCGACATGGCCGAAGCCGACCTGATCCGCAAGGCGCCGGTGCTGATCAAGATCTGCTCGGCATCGCAGATCGAGAACCTGGTGCGCCAGGCGCTCCCCGGGCTGCAATTGACGCACTTGACTTCCCCGCCGGCGTCGGTGCCGGTAAAGCTGAAGTATCAATACTTCAGCCTGAGCCAATCGGGAGTGGCGTGGGAGTCGGTGCGCAAGTCGCGCAACCTGGCGGCGTATGTCCCGGACGATTTTGCCAACCCGCAGCTCGAGTTGATTATTCTTCTGCCCCAGGCGGTTTGAGACGCACGCCACCGGATTTCCAAAAAAGATTTAACACAGAGGGCACAGAGACACGGAGAGCACAGAGACCGAACAGAGTAGCGCTGGGCTTCAGCCCAGCACGGTTCTGCTCTTCGGCCCGGTCCGGTGCTGCCCTGAAGGGCAGCGCGACATGACATCACCCCCAGGACCTCGCTGGAACGGTGGTCAACTTCACACCTATGAAGCGAACAGTTGTATAAGTATAATGCCGGGCGAGGCGGTGCGCCCGGCCATCCCGGCAGGCGGGCCGGGGGCCTCCCCGACGGATAAGGACGGATGAAGCATCTCTCCAAGATCGTGTGGTGGGAAGGGATGTACCTTTCCCCGCACCACTTCCAGAGCCAGGCGCAGTTCTTCGAGGATACGATCCACTTCAGCGCGTCGAACCTGTGGTTTTCTCCCTACGGGTTGCTGGGCGCCAAGCTGGACGAAGAAGCGCTGCGCAATGGCACGGTTTCGCTGCTGCACGCCCGCGGCGTCTTCCCCGACGGGCTGGCTTTCCACATCCCGGAATCCGACCCGCCGCCGGCGGCGCGCGGCCTGGCCGACCACTTCCCTCCCATGCGCGAGTTCCTGACGGTGCTGCTGAGCGTCCCGCCGCTGCGGTCGAATGCGGCCAATTGCGCGCTGGAGGCCACCAACGGCCAGCCGGGGACGCGCTACATCGCCGAAGCGCAGACGCTGCACGACGACAACACCGGGCGCGACGAGAAGCCCATCAAGCTGGGACGGAAAAATATCCGCCTGCTGTTTGACACTGAAGAGGCCGGAGACCTGCTCACCCTGCCGCTGGCGCGGGTGATGCGCGACAGCTCCGGGCAATATGTCTACGACCCGCGGTTTATCGCTCCCTGTCTGCAAATCAGCGCCAGCGAGCGGCTGATGCAAGTCTGCCGGCGGCTGATCGAGATCCTCGAAGAGAAGAGCGCGGTGCTGGCGCGCGGGCGGCGCGGCGGCGGCGGGAAGTTCCGCGCCGGATTTTCCGCGCAGGAAGTGGCCAGCTTCTGGTTCCAGCACTCCATCAACGCCGGGCTTTCGCCGCTGCGCCATCTGTATCTTTCCAAGCGCGGGCATCCGGAAGAGCTGTTCGCGGAAATGGCGCGGCTGGGCGGGGCGCTGTGCACGTTTGGCCTGGAATCGAATCCCGCCAATTTGCCGCTCTACGACCACCTGCACCTGGACGATTGCTTCGATAATCTGGACAAGCACATCCGCGCGCACCTGGAGATCCTGGTGCCGTCGAACTGCCTGGAAATCACCCTGAAGATGACCAAGAAATATTTCTACGAAGGCGAAGTGACCGACACGCGCTGCCTGGGACGCTCGCGCTGGGTGCTCTCCCTGCAATCGAGCATCGGGGAAGCGGATTTGATCTCGCGCGCGCAGCAACTGGTCAAGTTCTCCTCGGCGGAAAACGTGGGCGAAGTGGTCAAGCGGGCGCTGCCGGGTCTGCGGCTGACGCACCTGCCCATGCCGCCTTCAGCCATTTCCCCGCGCGTGGAAAACCAGTACTTCGGGATCAGCAAGACCGGGCCTCTGTGGGAACAGATCATGGAGTCGCGGAAGGTGGGGGTATACATCCCCGGAGAAATTCCTTCACCCGAAGTTGAGCTTCTGGTAGTGCTCGACAACTGAAAGCGAGGCCGGCATGGAAAGCGA
>JBGPJC010000055.1:0-24976 GCA_041485165.1 Terriglobia bacterium
CTCGCCGAGCTGACTCCGAAGTCCTGAAGGCCGGCCCGCCGGCCGCGCTGCCGGCTGCCACCGGGGGAGACAGACGCGGACATGGCGCTTGCTCCCTACGCGATGGACGTCGGCCGCAGCCGCGGGCGGCGACACCCCGAACCGCCGCATCCCTACCGCAACGATTACGCGCGCGACCGCGACCGCGTGATCCACGCGCGGGCCTTCCGGCGGTTGCAGGCCAAGACTCAAGTCTTCACCGCGCGCTTTTCCGACCACTTCCGCAGCCGGCTGACACACACGCTCGAGGTGGCGCAAATCGCGCGCACCGTGGCCGGAGCGCTGGACCTCAACGCCGACCTGGCCGAGGCGCTGGCCCTGGTCCACGACATCGGTCATCCGCCGTTTGGCCACTCCGGCGAGCAAACGCTGGACGCGTTGATGCGCGGCTTCGGCGCCCGCTTTGACCACAACCTGCACGCGCTGCGGATCGTCGAGCAGTTCGAACAGCGCTACCTGGATTTTCCCGGGCTGAATCTGACCTTCGAGGTGCGCGAAGGGATCGTCAAGCATTCACACGCGTA
Organism: Terriglobia bacterium; assembly: GCA_041485165.1. Taxonomy (GTDB): domain Bacteria; phylum Acidobacteriota; class Terriglobia; order Acidiferrales; family UBA7541; genus JAAFGT01. The sequence goes on from JBGPJC010000055.1 coordinate 564, forward strand.
CAGTCTGGAGGAGTTCCCGGAGCTGGCGGAATATCTTCTCGGCGAGCGGCCGCCGCTGGAGGCGCAGATCATCGACCTGGTGGATGAGATCGCCTACAACATCGCTGATCTGGACGACGGTCTCGAGGCGGAATTGCTCGAGGTGAAAACGGTCCTGGCCGCGGTGCCTGCGGTGGCCGAGGTGTACGGGGAGATCGACCGCCGTTACCCGAACGCCCGGACGAAACTCAAGTTTCTGGAGACTCTCAAGCGCCTGCTGGACGGACTGGTGACGGATTTGATCGACGCCACGCGGGCCGGCATCGCGCGCTCGAGCGTACGCAGCGTTGAGGAAGTTCGCCGGGCCCCGGCGCGCATCGCGGGGCTGAGCCCGGCCGCCGCGGAGAAGAACGCCGCGCTGAAGGGCTTTCTGCACGCGCGTCTCTATGGATTGCCCCAACTGGCCGAGGAGCGCGATCGCTCGGTCCTGGCCTTGGACCATCTTTTCCGATTTTTCCTTGACCACCCTGAAGCCATGCCACCTTTTTATGCCCAACAGGCGCAACGCCAGCCGCGCCACCGCGTGGTTTGCGATTACATCGCCGGGATGACCGACCGCTTCCTGCTCCGCCAGCACGCCGCGCTCCTGGAGCCAAATGCGGAGGTTTTTCCAAAAAGGCGGTAGCGAGTTGGCGTCGGCTGTGCGCGGTTTTCTTGACAGCAATTCGAGCGTCCGTATAATTGCCGCAGGTACGCCGTGAGCGGCGAAAGGGGCGGCCCAGTCCATGTTCCTTGACATCAAAGACTTGGCGGTACGCAAAGCGCGTATCCACAAGATCTATCCGCCCGGCACCATTGACTACCATTCCGAAGAATTCCATCAGGTCGAGCCTCTTGAGGTGCGCGCCACGGCCGAGCTGGTGGACGAGCAGATCCACATCTTCGGGGACCTGCACACCCGTCTGGAGTTGGTCTGCGCGCGCTGCCTGGAGACAGTGACCGAGGAGATCAGCCGCGATTTCGATCTCTACTACCGCCCGCTGAAGACCCTGACCAAGGCCGAGGAGATGAGGATTGTCGATGAAGAGGCCGAAGTGGCCTTCTTCGACGGCAGAGGTCTTTTTCTCGCTGACGTTCTGGCCGAGCAGGTGAACCTGGCTATCCCCATCAAGGTGATCTGCCGCAGCGACTGCCGCGGCCTATGCCCGCACTGTGGCTCAAACCTCAACCATGAGGAGTGCCACTGCCAGACGCAAGCGATTGACCCGCGGCTGGCGCCGCTGGCGCGCGTCAAACAGGTCTGGTTCAAGAAGCAATAGCGTTTCCCTTTCGGACCGCGTAAAATACAGTGTTTTACACCGGGGTAGAGAGGAGTCTGTATGCCGAATCCCAAACGCCGACATTCGAAGAGGCGCAAGAATCTGCGCCGCGCCCACCACCATCTGACCGCGCCCTCGCTTTCCGAATGCCCGCACTGCCATGCGCAGAAGATGCCCCATCAGATATGCCCGAGTTGCGGGTATTACAAGGGCCGCGAAGTGGTTGACACCAAGGCTTGAGCCGCGTAATTTCCACCAGACGATAGCTTTCCGAGAGACACCCTGATGACAATCATCGCTGTGGACGCCATGGGAGGCGATAACGCCCCCCGCGCCGAGGTGGAAGGGTCCATCCTGGCAGCGCAGGAACTCGGGGTGCACATCTTGCTGGTGGGGCAGCCCGAAGCACTCAAGCACGAGCTGGCCAAACATTCCCATGCCGGCCTGCCGATCGAAATCGTCCCCGCCAGCGACGTCATCACCATGAAGGACTCCCCGGCGCAGGCCTTCCGCCGCAAGCGCAATAGCTCGGTGCACGTGGCCGTGAAGCTGGTGCGCCAGGGCCAGGCCGAAGGCGTGGTGAGCGCGGGCAATACCGGCGCAGTGATGACCGTCGCGCACCTGCTTCTGGGCACGCTGCCTTCGGTGGACCGTCCGGCGCTGGCCGCCCCCTTCCCCAATTCGAAGGGCACTGTATCGGTGATGCTGGACGTGGGCGCCAACGTGGATTCCAAAGCGGTGCACCTCGAGCAGTTCGCGGTGATGGGCGAGATTTATTATCGCGCCGTGTTCGGCACGCGGCGCCCGCGGGTGGCGCTGCTCTCCATCGGCGAAGAGGAAATGAAAGGCAACGAGCTGACCAAAGAGGCTTTCCGCCTGCTCAAGAAGATGCCCCTGCGTTTTGTGGGCAACGTCGAGGGGCGTGAAGTATTTGCCGGCAACGTGGAAGTGATCGTATGTGACGGCTTTATTGGCAACGTGGCATTGAAGATCAGTGAAGGCCTGGTCGAGCATCTGGTCATCACCCTCAAAGAAGCGCTGCAGAGCACCATCAGTGCGCAGATGGGTTACCTGCTCTCCCGCAGCGCTTTCAAGGTTTTTAAGAAGAACCTGGACTACTCTGAATACGGCGGCGCTCCGCTGCTCGGCGTGCGGGGTATCACCGTCATCGGCCACGGCCGCTCCAATGCCAACGCCATCAAGAACGCCATCCGCGTGGCCGCGGAGCTGGCGCGCGCCAAGATCAACGAGAAGATAGAAGCCGAGCTGGCCGCGGCGGGATCCGACCAGCGGCTTTCCGCAAGCCGATAGGCGAAGAAACGAGCTATCCGCATGGGCAAACTTGCATTCTTGTTCCCCGGGCAAGCCTCTCAATATCCGGGGATGGGCCGGGAGCTGTACGAGAAATATCCCGGTAGCCGGGCCGTCTTCGAACAGGCCGACCGGGCGCTGGATTTTCCCATTTCCCGGGTGTGTTTCGAAGGCACGGAAGACGAGCTGAGGCAAACCGCGAACACCCAGCCGGCCATCCTCACGGTTTCTATCGCCGCGCACCGCGCCTTGGAGGCCAAGGGTATCAAGCCGGATTACGTTGCCGGCCACAGCTTGGGCGAGTATTCAGCGCTGGTGGCCGCGGGGAGTCTGGAATTCTCCCAAGCCATCCGCGTGGCGCGCAAGCGCGGACAGTACATGCAGGAGGCGGTGCCCGTCGGGGTGGGTGCGATGGCCGCCATCCTGGGGCTTTCCCCCGCTCAGGTCGAAGACGTCTGCAAGCGCGCGGCGGACGGCGAAGTGGTCTCTGCGGCCAACCTCAACTCCCCCGAGCAAACCGTAATTTCCGGCCACGCTACGGCCATCAAGCGAGCTGTCGAGCTGGCTTCGCAGAGTGGCGCCAAGCGCGCCGTGATTCTGCCCGTCTCTGCGCCCTTCCACTGCGAGTTGATGCTCCCGGCGCAGCACCGTCTGGAGGCTGACCTTCGCGCCGCGTCATTTGGTCCGCTGGCCGTCCCGTTGGTAACCAACGTAGCCGCCGAAGCGATTGACCAGGGTGAGGATGCCCGCGATGCCCTGGTCCGCCAAGTCTGCCTGCCGGTGCGCTGGGAAGAGTCCATCCGCGCGATGATCGAGCTGGGAGTGGATATGTTTGTTGAAGTGGGGCCCGGCCGGGTGCTGACCGGATTGCTGCGGCAGATCGATCGCTCGGTGCGCTGCGTCAACGTCGAGGATGAAAAGAGCCTCCTTATCACCCTCGAAAAACTGGGCCAGGTGCGCTCCAGCCCCGGAGACACGGAATAGCCGGGCGACTGCCCGCTGCCATTTTCGATGTTTCAACTAAAAGACAAGGTCGCGTTGATCACCGGAGCCTCTCAGGGCATCGGCCGCGCCACGGCGCTGGCGCTGGCGGCGTCAGGGGCGCGGGTCGTGGCCGCGGCGCGCAACGAACAGAAACTCTCCGAGGTGGTCGCGGAGATTTCCTCGGCCGGCGGAGAGGCGCTGGCCTTGCGCATGGACGTGGCCAGTGCTGAGGAGATCAAAGCGGGGTTTGAGCAGGTGCGCGCGAAGTTCGGCCGCCTCGATGTGCTAGTCAACAACGCAGCCATCACACGGGACACACTGGCGTTGCGGATGAAGCCGGAAGATTGGGACGCCGTCCTGCGTACTAACCTGACTGGCGCGCATCTGGCCATTCAGCAGGCGCTGGGGCTGATGCTGCGGCAGCACTGGGGCCGAATCATCAACGTGTCGTCGGCGGTGGCGCGGATGGGCAACGCCGGCCAGGCCAATTACGTGGCCTCAAAGGCCGGGTTGATTGGTTTGACCAAGGCCATCGCTGTTGAAGTGGCATCGCGCAACATCACCGTGAATGCCGTGGCCCCCGGCTTCATCACTTCGCCTATGACCGACCCGCTGCCGCAGAAGGTCAAGGACCAGATGCTGGCCCGTATTCCGCTGGGACGTTTCGGCGGGGACACCGACGTGGCCGCAGCCATCGTGTTCCTGGCCAGCGAGGAGGCCGGGTACATCACCGGGCACGTTTTGGACGTGAACGGCGGGCTGTACATGGCCTAAGAGCCGCTTCAGTGGGGCTTGGCCGGCGCCGCAGATGCTTGGGTGGGTAGTGGGCCAGTTTCCGGATAGCCCGTTATACGGCTGAGCGGATTGTTTCCGAGTGCGCCGTCACTCGAGCGGAACCGTGCCGGGCGTCCCAGTGGCTCAGTACATGGTAGGACGAAGCGGCTTACAAACTGCAACGAAGTTTCTCCCTTCGCTCACGTCCGAAATGCTTCGCTGAAATCACAACGCGATGTAACCACGTGGCAAGAATGGTGGCAGTAACGGGGCCAGCATTATATGCTGAGCCTGTCCAGACGGGGCAAAAGCGGATGGGATTCGCACCAACTCTCCAGCAACAACGACGCCGTTGTTTCATCAAGTGCACAGCTCTCACCGGCTTGATCTTTCTCATTGCGTCAGCTAGTGCTGCCCAGACCACGCCGCCCGACCAGCCCGATGTGTCCCTGTACCTGAAGAAGTATCCCGGATTGCTGCCCGAGTTCGGTCAGCTGTTGGACAAGCTCCAGCACAACCTGCAGTTTCCGCCGGTGCGCGGCCCAAGCCGTCTCTTGCCGCTGCTCCCGGAATCGACGGTTTTCTATGCCGCATTTCCCAACTATGGCGATGTCGCGCATCAGGCACTGATTATTTTCCGGCATGAGCTGCAGGAGAGCGTGGTACTGCGCGATTGGTGGCAGCATGGTGAGATGGTCAAAGTCGGACCTAAGTTGGAGGATTCCCTGGAAAAGGTTTATCAGTTCTCCGAATATTTGGGAGCGGAAATAGTCGTGTCGGGCGCGACGGAAGGCCGGGAACCTAGCCTGCTGATTCTTGCAGAAGTCCGGAAGCCGGGCCTGAAAGAGTTCCTTCAAAAAATGGTGAAGGAGCTTGCAGGCAAATCGAAACCTGCGGTGCGCGTATTGGACTCGCAGGAACTCGCCACCGCCGTGGACCAGGGCTCAGCGCAGGAACTTGTGGTGCTGGTGCGCTCTGACTTTGTGGTCGGAGCGCTCAATTTGGGCGCACTGCGCAGTTTCAATGCCCGGCTGGAGCGGAGTGGCCGGGAGTTTGTCTCGACTCCATTTGGGCGCCGGGTAGCACAGGCGTATCAAGGCGGTGTGAATAGCTTAGTAGCCGCTGATATACAGAAGATCTTGAACCAAATCCCAGTAGGCACTAAACAGAACCAGTTGACTTTTCAGCGCACTGGATTTGCCGACATGAAGTACCTGATTTGGGAGCACAAGACTGTGGCCGGCCAGGCAGCCAGCCAGGCGGAACTGAGCTTCACCGGTCCGCGGCATGGAGTAGCATCCTGGCTGGCGGCACCAGCGCTCTTGGGTAGCCTAGATTTTGTCTCGCCCAAGGCGATCTTCGCGGGCACCGTGGTGCTGACGAATCCGCGTCAGATATTTGAAGATGTTATGGAGCTCATCGCAAATTCGTACCCCAACGCATCCGCGGCGCTTGCGCAATCGGAAGAGGCCTTGAAACTCAATCTGAAGGAGGATCTGCTCAGCCACCTCGGAGGAGAAATCACACTTGAGCTGGACGACGCCACCCCACCGCAGCCCGTATGGAAGGCAATTCTGCGGGTCAGCGATTCCAACCGTTTGCTGCAAACTGTGAGTACGTTGCTGGCAGCAGGGCATTTCGTGACGCAGCAGTCCGATGAGGCAGGAGTCACCTACCACACCTTCCAAATTCCTTCCCCGATGAAGGCCCCGGAAATCGGCTTTGCATTCGTGGACGGGTACCTGATCATTGCTTCGAGCCGGGAAACAGTCGCCGAGTCGGTTCGACTGCATAGGGCCGGTGAATCGTTGGGAAAGTCCAAGAAGTTCCTTGCGTCACTGCCGCCAGGCCACTCCTCGGAAGCTTCCGCATTGTTATATCAGGACCAGCTCGCGATGATGGCGTTGAGGCTGCGGCAGGTATCGCCAGAGATGGCGGAGTCCCTTTCGCAGCTGGCCGGAGAAACTGCGCCGGCGGTGGTCTGTGCTTATGGTGAGGAAAGCGCACTTCGCGAAGCCAGTACAAGCGTCGGCGTCGACGCCGCTGCGGTTTTGGTGGTGGCGGCAATCGCGATTCCCAACCTGCTGCGGTCGAGAATCGCGGCCAACGAAGCGACCGCGGTCGGCATGATACGCACGGTGAACGTCGCCCAGGTCACTTATCGAGCTGCTTATCCACAGAGAGGCTATGCCTCCGATCTGGCTACGCTGGGGCCTGATCCCCGTGGAGCTGGCGCCGGATCTGAGAACCACGCGAGTATGATTGACACTACGCTGGGGAATGCAAGCTGTACCGCGGGCACATGGTGTACGAAGAGTGGCTTCCAGTTCGGCATTACGGCGATCTGCAGGCAACAACTGTGCAAGGAATTTGTGGTGGTTGGCACTCCTGTCGCAAGCAACACAGGAGGAAGAAGCTTCTGTTCGACCTCGGACGGGGTGATTCGCTTCAAAACCGGCCCTCCCCTGACCTCGCCGGTCAGTGTGTCGGAATGCCTGGCGTGGTCGCCGCTGCAGTAGCGGAGTTCGGACCCCTGTGGCAAGCAGTCACACAGGCTCTTGGTCACTTATGCAGACCAAGCCCGACCGTTCCTACCGTATTGTCGCGCACTCGGAAACTATCGTCCGCAGCCACTCCGCCACAGCCTGCCGCCGGTTGGCCGTAGAATCGGCTACCGGAGACTGACCCACTACCTTTGGTTGACCTCGCCGGGGGGTGCGACTACAATTCCGAACTAGCCTGTGGACAAGCTCCGAAGAGGCGTACAATCTCCCGGACAACGAATGGGGATGGAACGACGGCCTAGCGAGGGTCGAGGAGCGCCGGAACAGAGTAAGTGGAGGGGGAAGAGAGCATGGCTAGCGTCGAAGAACGCGTGAAGCAGATCATCGTTGAGCAACTCGGAGTATCCGAGGAAGAAGTGACCCCCACGGCACATTTCGTGGACGACCTCGGCGCGGACTCGCTCGACCAGGTCGAGTTGGTAATGGCGTTCGAGGAAGCCTTCGGGATCGACATCCCCGACGAGGACGCCGAAAAGATTCTTACCGTGAAAGACGCCAACGACTACATCAGCAAACAGTCGCAGACCAAGAAATAACCTCGCGGGTAGCCTGGACCGAAGCGGAGCGAATCCAACTTGAGCCGACGAGTAGTCGTCACCGGCGTGGGACTCCTGTGCGGTTGTGGTATCGGCACGGAGCAGGTGTGGCAGAGCCTGCTGGCCGGCCGCAGCGGCATCGCCCCCATTTCCCATTTTGACTCCACGGCCTTCGACGTCAAGATCGCGGGAGAAGTGCGCGATTTCGACCCGCTGCAATGGGTGGAAAAGAAAGAAATCAAGAAAATGGGGCGCTTCATCCAGTTCGCCATCGCTGCGGCGGACTTCGCCATGAAAATGGCGGCATTGAAAGTGACCGAGGAGAGCGCCGACCGCACGGGAGTCTATGTGGGTTCGGGCATCGGCGGGTTCGACGTCATCGAGCGCGAGCACTCCAAGCTGTTGAGCGGCGGGCCGGGAAAAATCTCGCCATTTTTTATCCCCGCCACCATCGTCAACCTCGCTGCCGGGCACATCTCCATCCGTCACGGCGCGCGTGGCCCGAATTCGGCCACAGCTACGGCCTGCTCGGCCTCGGCGCACGCCATCGGCGACGCCTTCAAGATTATCCAGCGCGAAGACGCCGACGTGATGATTTGCGGCGGCACGGAAGCCTCCATCACTCCCATGTGCGTGGGAGGCTTTGCGGCCATGCGCGCCTTATCCACGCGCAACGATGAGCCTGCCCGCGCCAGCCGGCCGTTTGACGCGCAGCGCGACGGCTTCGTGATCGGCGAGGGCGCGGGCATCCTGGTGCTGGAATCGCTCGACACCGCGCGCCAGCGAGGCGCCAACATCATGGCGGAAGTTCTGGGATACGGCATGACCGGCGATGCGTTCCACATCACCCAGCCGACCGAGCACGGCGATGGGGCTTTCCGGGTAATGCGGCGCACCATCGAGGATGCCAAGCTGACTCCTGAGCAGATTGACTACGTCAACGCCCACGGCACATCGACGCCGATCGGCGACGCTATCGAGACCACCGCGCTCAAGCGCGCTTTCGGCGCGCACGCCCGCACGCTCCCGGTCAGCTCGACCAAGTCCATGACCGGCCATCTGCTGGGCGGCGCCGGAGGGCTCGAAGCGGGCATCTGCGTCCTGGCCCTGCGCGACCAGATTGTGCCGCCGACCATCAACCTGGAGAACCCCGACCCGCATTGCGACCTGGACTACGTGCCCAACCATGCGCGCAAGGCCGAGTTGCGCCACGTTCTTACCAATTCCTTCGGATTCGGCGGCACAAATGCCGCGCTGGTTTTCCGGCGCTGGGAAGAGAAGTAGTTCCCTTGCGCCATTTCGAACAGATCCCGGGCGCATGACTCCGGCATGACCGCGTGCAGACCGTTGCGCCCGCGTGTCAGGAGGATTTCTTGAAGACCATCGTTTGCATCAAGCAGGTGCCCGCCAAGGACGCGCCACTGGCCATGGTGGAAGGCGGGGCGTGGATCCGCGAGACCGATATCGGCTTCGAGATGAATGAGCCGGACAGCTATGCGCTGGAAGAAGCCCTGCGGCTGAAGGAGAAGCACGGCGGCGAGGTGGTCGCGCTCTCGCTGGGGCCAGAGCGCTCCAAGCAGGCCATCAAAGAAGCGCTGGCCAAGGGCGCAGAGCGCGGTATCCACATCGCCGACGAGCGCTTCTTCGAACTTGATCCGCTGGGCGCGGCGCGCACCCTGGCCGAGGCCATCGCGCGGGAAAAGCCTGACCTGGTCCTCACGGGCTTGCAGAGCGACGACCACGGTTTTGGCCAGACCGGCGTGCTGCTGGCCGAATTGCTCGGACTGCCGCATGCCACCATCATTATGCACATTGAGGTGCTGGACGGGCACATGAAGCTGAAACGCGAGCTGGAGGCCGGATGGTTTCAATGGGTCGAGCTGCCGCTGCCCGCGGTGCTCTCCGTCCAGTCGGGGATCAACAAAGTGCGCTACGCCACGCTGAAGGGCATCATGGCGGCGAAGAAAAAAGAGATTGCCGTGCTCACCCGCGCCGACCTGGGCGTGCAGAGCGCGCCCACGCAGCGCATCGCGCGCATCTACGTGCCGCAGAAGAGCAAGAAGACGGAGATGCTCACCGGCACAGCCAAAGAAGTGGCGGCCAAGCTGGTGGAAAAATTGAAACACGAAGCGCGGGTGCTGTAGCGCTCGCAAGCGGGATAAATGTGATGAAAATCCTCCTGGTCACCGAACAGCGCGAAGGGCAGTGGAACCGCACCAGCTTTGAGACCCTCGCCGCGGCACAACAGATTGCGGCGGACACCGGCGGAAGCCTGGCCGCCGCAGTGGTGGGGAAGGGCATTGGCGCGCTGGCGAGCGAGCTGGCGGGTTTGCAGCTTGCCCAGGTGCACACCGTCGAGCACGACCTGCTCGAGAGATACACTCCCGACGGTTACACGCTTGCTCTTCGCCAGCTCATCGAGCAGACCAAGCCCGACCTGGTGCTCTTCCCGCACACTTACCAGGTGCGCGACTTCGCGCCCAAGCTGGCCGCCTCGTGCGGACGCGGAATGATTGCCGACTGCGTCGGCTACCGCAACGAAGGCGGGCAACTTGTGTTCGTGCGGCAAATGTTTCAAGGCAAGAGCGCGGCGGACGTTACGTTTCAAGGCGATGCTCCGTGGTTTGCCAGTTTTCAGGCGGGTGCATTTCGCAGCGACCTGGTAAAGCCGAACGCCGGAGGGAAAGCGCCGGTCGCGGCCGCCGCCGTGGATTTGAAGCCGGAACAGATCCGCACCAAGCCGCTGGAGTTATTCCGCGAAGCGAAGCAAGCCGTGGATCTGACCCAGGCGCCGATCATTGTGGCCATCGGGCGCGGCATCAAGGACCCCGCGAATATCCCGCAAGCCGAAAAGCTCGCCGCGCTGCTGGGCGGGGAGCTTGCTGCGTCGCGGCCCATTTGCGATGAAGGCTGGCTGCCCATGGAGCGGCAAATCGGCAGCTCGGGCCAGACCGTCGCGCCCAAGCTGTATCTGGCGTTGGGGATCAGCGGAGCGATCCAGCACGTGGTGGGGATGAAAGGCTCGCGGACGATTGTGGCCATCAACAAGGACGCCAACGCGCCCATCTTCGAAGTGGCCGATTACGGAATCGTCGGCGACATCTTCGAAATCATGCCCGCGCTCATCGAAGTGCTGGAAAAAGCCAAGGCATCGTAGGGGCGGGTTTACCGCGCCCCACGCCGCGACGGGCGGGATAAACCCGCCCCTACGCAACTGATCATGACGGAACGACAGCTATGAATTTGACACCGCGGTGTCAGGCGAATTGGAGGCGCTTGAGCTTGATTCGGCCAGTGCGGACGTGCGCGAGGTCATAGTGCGCCTGCTGCGTAAGCCAGCTCGCGGCACTTCCGCCGAAGACTTGGGAGAGCCGAACGGCCATCTCCGGAGAAATCCCGCGCTTCTCGTTGACCAGTTCCGAGAGTGTAGTGCGAGTGACGCCGAGAGCCTCGGCGGCCTGCGTAATGGTCAACCCCGAAGGCTCGATGCACTGGCGCAGCACAAAGCCCCCGGGATGTGGCGGATTATTCATGGACCGGATCATCTCAAGCCGTAATGCGTCATGTAACGCATGTCATTATTCCACTGGTGGATGGGGTGGTACAAGCGCAGATGGGTTTGCAACCCAGCAAGCTGGGGAACCGGCCCACAGTCAGAAATGCCCCGCCTGTGAAGAGGCGGACTGCAGTAAAATATCCAGGTGGCGACGCCGCGGGAAACACTGGAAGCGGACGTATTAATCATCGGCGGGGGGCCGGCGGGCCTCTCCTGCGCGCTGCACCTATCCAACCTGATCACTAAGCACAACCAGTCCGGCGGCAAGCCGGAGCTCTCCGCTGAAAACATCTACGTGCTCGAGAAAGGCCGCGAGCTGGGAGCGCACCAGCTCTCCGGGGCGATCATGGACCCGCGCGGGCTCAGCGAGCTGGTGCCGGATTTCGAGAAGACCGCGCCACTCGATACGCCGGTTACCGATGATGCCGCGTTCCTTTTCACCTCGAAGAACGCCTTCCGCTTTCCTATCACGCCGCCGCCGTTCAAGAACAAAGGCAATTATGTGGTCAGCCTGAGCAAGCTGACCAAGTGGCTGGGCGGGCTGGTGGAAAAATCGGGCGTCAACCTGTTCACCGCGTTTGCCGGGGCCAGCCTGATTTACGAAGGCGAAGGCATCGCCGGGGTGATCACTGACGACAAGGGCGTAGACAAGAACGGCAAGCCCAAGTCGAACTTCACGGCGGGCTACGAATTGCGCTCCAAAGTGACCGTGCTGGCCGAAGGGGCGCGCGGCTCGCTGACCAAGCAGCTCGTCAGCCGCTTCAAGCTGGACAACCTGAACCCGCAAACTTATGGAATCGGGGTCAAGGAGCTCTGGGAAGTTCCTGAAGGGCGCATCCAGCCTGGCTTTGTGGCCCACACGCTGGGCTGGCCGATGCCGACGGACATTTACGGCGGTGGCTGGATCTACGGGATGCAGAACAAACGCGTCTCGATCGGCCTGGTAGTGGGCCTGGAGTACGCCGATCCGTTTTTTGATCCCCACGAAGCGTTTCAGAAGTTCAAGACGCATCCTTTTTTGCGCCGCATCCTCGAGGGCGGCAAGCTGGTGCGTTACGGCGCGAAAACCATCCCCGAAGGCGGCTGGTATTCGATGCCGCGCACGTACGTGGATGGCGGGCTGATTATCGGCGATTCGGCGAGCTTTCTCGATTCACAAAAGCTGAAAGGCATCCACCTGGCCATCAAGAGCGGGATGCTCGCCGCGGAAACCACTTTCGAGGCGTTGTGCAAGGGCGACACATCGGCGAAAACACTCGCGGCTTTTCCTCGGCGCGTCGAGGAAAGCTGGGCCAAGAAACAGCTCTGGTCGGTGCGCAATTTCCACCAGGGCTTTCAGTACGGGCTATACGGCGGGCTGTTCCACGCCGCCTTCCAGCAGTTCAGCGGAGGCCGCGGCCTGGTGGATCCGATGCACGTCCACCCCGGACACGAGGCTTATCAGAAGTTGAACGGGCGGCGCGCGCCCGCGGAACGATTCAAGGGCGACGGCAAGCTCACCTTTGACCGGCTCACCGACGTCTACCACTCCGGCACGCGCCACGACGACGATGAGCCCTGCCACCTGGTAGTATCCGACCCCAGCATCTGCGCGGACCAATGCGTCCGTGAGTACGGCAACCCCTGCCAGTATTTTTGTCCCGCGGCGGTCTACGAGATGACCGCGGAGCGCGGGGAAAATAAACTGAAGATCAACGCGGCAAACTGCGTCCACTGCAAGACCTGCGACATCATGGACCCCTACCAGATCATCAACTGGGTGGTCCCGGAAGGCGGGGGCGGGCCCAACTACGAAGGGATGTAAGGCGATTCCACAAAGCGGCCAGCTTGCTTCGGCTCATTCTTAGATTTTCCACCAAACAAGCGGCGGAAGAAATTGGCTACGCGCGCGCCGAAACCTGGCTTCTTCGCCGCAGCCTGCGCGGGATCACTCTGCTTCGCGACCGTAACCGGAGGCGGTGACACGGGCGGCGTGACCTGCCCGGTGAAGACCGTGCTCGATTCGACGCGCACCTCGCGCAGGAGTTGAATGCTCTCCGGGCTCGGCAGGGGCGGCGCCGGCGAGCCAGCATTAAAGGTGAGCGGCGGCATGACCACTTTCCAGATGGGCAGATCTTTCGCCGGCTCTTCTTTTTTCTCAACATCTTTCTCAAAATCCGGCCCGGCCGGTGGCGGATTGTCCGTACGCACGCCGGTCTCAACTCGAACTTCCGGTTGTGGAGTGCGGCGAGGGGCCGAAAGCGCGCTGCACAGGCAAGCCTGAGGGGTCTCGGTGATGGAATCGAGATGTCCGTCGCTCAGGGCGGCCTCGACGTTCTGCGGAACCACAATGGTCTCATTGCCGAACTGCTGCTGAATGCGCACCGCGCCGCGCTTGGCGTAGATGCACATCTTGCCGGTCTCTGCGAGACCTACCAGGATTTCATCTGCCGGCGCCTCGCGGCTCTCCGACGATGTTACCAGCGGCTTCGACGCTTGCCCGGCCACAGGCGTCAAAACGATCTGTGGCGTGTAAATGGAGAGCGCCAGCGGGTTATTGAGGCGGGCCTGGACCTGGCCGAAATCGAGCGCGAGCGTCAGGCTGGTGCCCGAACGCAGCAAGGTGAACCGCGCCGGGCCACACACGCCGATCTCTCCGCCCCCGGTCAGCTCGATCCGCGCGCTTCCCGAGCGCACGGTGACCTCGGCTCCGCTGGCCAGCGGCGCCGAGCTGCGGCCTTTGGCGAGCTCCCGGATTGCCTGGCCCTTCACAGCTACATCGTCGCCTTCGATCAGTCCGACGGGTTCGGTGGCAGTCTGCGCGCCGGCGACTCCCGCCAGCAAGCCGAAGAGAAGCCCGCCGAGCAGGCCATAAGAGCAAATGCGCCGGAGAGGAGGGAGAGTCATCGGAAACAGCTCGAACGCCACACGCAGGCGGCGCAACATATACTATACGGCGATGAGCGATCCGGCCAGCCCCGCGGGCGCAGAGCAGCGGGAAGAACAGCGCGGCGTCCACTACGACACTCGTCTGCCTGAATACAGCCGCTGGCGCCGGATGCAAGTCCCGGTCATCGCCGCTGCGGTCTACGGCTTCGTCCGCGCCATTGGGCCGACGCTGCGCTACGAAGTGATGGGCTGGCAGCACGCCGAGCGCGTCTACGCCGCGGGGCAGAGAATCATCTGGCCGTTCTGGCACAGTTGCATTGTGCCGGTTTTGTGGTGGGCGCGAGACCGCGGCATCGTGGTGATGAACAGCACCAACTTCGACGGGCAGTGGACGCGGCGGGTGATCGAGCGGCTGGGCTACGGCACGGCGCAAGGCAGCTCGACGCGCGGCGGCCTGCGCGGCCTGGCAGTGATGGCGCAGCGGCTGGCGGAGGGCCGTGATGCCGGCTTCACGATTGACGGGCCGCGCGGCCCGCGCTACATCGCCAAGCCCGGCCCGGCGATGCTCGCTCGCCGCAGCGGGTGCCCCATCATCGCTTTTCATGCGGGGGTGGAAAACGCCACGACGCTGGAGAACACCTGGGACCACTTCCGGGTGCCGCACCCCTTCTCCCGCGCCATCCTCTTCTTTGCTCCGCCGATATACGTTCCTAGGGACGCCAACCGTGAGCAATTAGAAGAGAAGCACGCTGAGATGCAGGCCGCGCTCGAGCGCGTACGCGACGTTTCCGAGGGATGGTTTGAGTTAACGTCTGCTGAGAGAGATAAACTTCGCGCAGAATGGAATCGGTGAGTGGGCGCTGGAGCCGAAGGCGGCAGGTCGCCGCGGCGACCGATCGGCCGCACTCAATGGACTTTGGGCTGCCCTCCGGATGATGTGGGATTGATTATTCGTATCTGAGCGCGACCATGGGATCTACCTTCATCGCCCGCCGTGCCGGCACATAACAAGCCGCGACTGCCACGCTGAACAGGACCAGCGACACGCCTGCAAAGGTGATCGGATCGGTTGGGCTGACGGCGAACAGTAAGTCAGAGATCAGACGCGTCAAAGCGAACGCACCCCCGAGGCCCAGCGCAATGCCCACCAGCGCGAGCCGCGCTCCTTGACCGACCACCAGACCCATCACATCGGAGCGCTGCGCACCCAACGCCATGCGGATGCCGATCTCCTGCGTGCGCTGCTCGACTGAATAGGCCAGAACCCCATAGACTCCCACCGCGGCGAGAAGCAGCGCCACGGCGGCGAAAAGGCCCAGCAGCCCGGTGCGGAAGCGCGGACGAGCGACGGAATCGAACACCGCCTGCTCGAGGGTCATGGTTTCGGTGATCACCGTGTCGCCATCATAGGCGCGGATTTCACGGTGGATGGCTGGCGCCAGGCTGGCCGCGGAGACGCCGGCGCGCACCGTCAAATACATTCTTTGAATATAGGATTGTTTGAAGGGGAGAAAATAAGCATCGGCGGATTTGTTCTCGAGCCCGTCGTACTTTGTGTCGCCAACCACGCCCACGATTTCCATGAAGGGAATATTGGTGAGTTCGGGTCCGCTCTGCTTGAGCCGCTTGCCGATGGGGCTCTCATTGGGGAAATAGCGGCGAGCCAGTGTCTGGCTGATGATGACCACGGGCGGTGATTCCGCTCCATCGCTCTCGGTGAAAAAACGGCCCTGGAGCAGAGGGATGCCCAAAGTTGGGAAGTAGGCGGGGTCAACCACTCCGACGATTATTGCCGGATTCATCTGCCCCGGGGGAAGCACCTGACCTTCGATCACAAAACTGTCCCAATCGGCGGCGCCGTCGGGCGGAATGCCGTCGGTAAGCGCCGCTGATTCGACGCCCGGCAAGCGGCTGACGCGCGCGAGCAACTCCTGATAGTAGGGAATCCCCGCCTCAGGCTTCTTGAACTTGTTCCCGTTGGGCGAGATCAGCATGGTCAGCACGTTCTGCGGCGCGGCCTGGAAGCCGGGTTTAACCTCCTGGAGAAGATTAAAGCTGCGCAGCAGAAGTCCTGCGCCCACCAGCAGAATCAGGGAGAGGGCGAGCTCGGAAATCACCAGCAGGGAGTGCGTGCGATGGCGCGCTGCGCCCGCGGATGCGCTGCGCCCGCCTTGTTTGAGCGCGGCACTCAGGTCGGTGCGCGAACTCTGCATCGCCGGCGCCAGGCCGAACAGAATCCCGGTCAACAGGGAAAGCGTCAGGGTGAAGGCGAGCACGTGGCCATCGAGTTGAATCTCCGCCATGCGCGGGAGCTCGCCGGGATTCCAGGCGCGCAGAAGCGCGATGCCGCCGGAGGCCAGCAACAGCCCCGCAACCCCGCCGGCAAGAGCCAGAAGAGCGCTCTCCGTCAGCAGTTGACGCAGCAAACGCTCGCGGGCCGCGCCCAAGCTGAGACGCACGGCCATCTCCCGTTCGCGGACTGCGGCCCTGGAGAGCAGCAAGTTGGCGACATTTACGGCGGCGATCAGCAGAACGAAGACGACGGCGCCAAACATCACCAGCAACGCGAAGCGCACGTTTCCGACCATGGCATCGCGCAACGGCTTCACCGGCAGGGTGAGATTTGAATAAGTCCTGGAATTGGCCTGCTCAATCTGTTTGCCGATGGCGTTGGTTTCCGCCTGAGCCTGCTCGAGGGAAACGCCGGGCTTCAGCCGGCCGAGCCCGCGATAGAAAAACGGGCCGCGGCGTTTCGGCGGGTCGAGCTGAAGGTTGGCCCACAACTCCGAGCTGGCCTGCGGGTAATGGAACTCGCCGGGCACGACACCGATGATGGTGTGCGGCACGCCGCTGAGGACAATCGTTTGGCCGAGGGCCGCGGGGTTGGCGCCAAATCGCCGGCGCCAAAGTTTTTCGCTGATAACCACAAGCCGCGCGCTGGCCGGCTGGTCCTCGCCGCTCACGAACCCCCGGCCAAGCAGAGGGCGCACGCCGAGCGTGGGGAAAAAGGCGGCGGTTACCGAGGCGCCGCTGTCCTGCTCGGGCTCATTCGTTCCGGTGACGTCGAAGCGCTGCGAACGGTATAGCACCGGGTCAACGAAGGATTGGTTCGCGGCTTTCCAGTCGAGGTAGTCCGCAATGCACATCGTGCCGTGCTCGGAGTTTTGCGGAGAGAAGCGCATGTAGACGATCGCCAGGCGGTCGGCGTCGGGATATGGCAGCGGCCGCAGCAGGACACCGTACACCACGCTGAAGATGGCCGCATTCGCGCCGATGCCCAGCGCCAGGGTCAGCACCGCAACCACGGTGAAGCCTGGGTTCTTGGTGAGCATCCTGAAGGCAAATTTCAAGTCGTGCCAGAGCGTCTCCAAGACGTACCTCCCAGACAGCTTGAAAAGAGAGCGCAATCCCCTTGCCATCCGGGATGCATGGAAATGGTTGATTATGAGAAGTTTAATACTCGATTTCTGGAGTTTGATGGGCGCTGGACGGCCGATTGTGGGATTGCGACGTCTCGAAAACGCACACCCATTCAGCATCGCCCAGGGCCGCCGGGACGCCGACGCTACGCCGCATCCGCTCAACCAAGGGGTTTCACGCGAACTCTCAAGTCGCGACCTCCCGGTGTTCCCTACACCCAGGCTATTTCTTCGGCGGTATTCTCAGCAGGACGTTACACGGGGCGTTCTTGGAAACGTGCTGGGCCACCGTGCCCAGGAGCACTTCCTCGAAACTCCTGCGGTGGTGATATCCGAGGATGGCCAGCTCGATCTTCTTTTCTTTTATTTCGTCGAGCAGGGCGTCCCCGGCCCAGTGAGCGCGCAGCACCAGCGTCGAGACTTTCAGGCGGCTTTGCCTGGCCACGCGCTCTGCTGTCTTCAGAATGAGCTTGGCGTCGTCCTCGAGGTCTTTCACATGGGCGTCGAGCGGCGTGGCCGGAGGCAGCTCGATGACATTGACGATCCACAGCGAGGCACCCTGAGCGGCCAGGCGGCAGGCGATGTCGGTCAACTCGATGGCCTGCTCGGTGGATTTCAGTGCGACCAAGATGCGTTTGGGCTTCTTCATGGATCTCCTGCGGGCGCGCCGCTCCGCTGCGGAACAAGCGGCGGCGGGGCGGCCGGTTAACGTTCGCCGAGGGTCACTTTGATTTCGATCTTCTGCCGGGCCCGATAGACCGTCAGTGTGACAACGTCCCCGGGCCGTTTGTGGTTGAGCGCCAGGTTGAGATCGAACTGGCTGACCACAGGTTTCCCATCTATTTCCACGATCACATCACCACCGACGATGATCCTTTGCAGGCCGGCCATCACCGTGTGGTCGCCGCCGCGCAGTCCCGCACGCGCTGCGGGTCCGTCCGTCGTGAGGCGCTCGACCAGCAGGCCCTTCTCCACCGGCAGTTTCAGGTAGTCGGCCAGATCGGCAAAGAGCGGACGGCCTTCCACGCCCACGAAGGCGCGGCGCACGCGGCCTTCGGTGATCAAGTCCTGCGCGATCTGCTTGGCCATGTTGATCGGGATGGCAAAGCCGATGCCGGCAGTGGTGCCGCTCGGCGAATAAATCGCCGAGTTTATCCCCACCACCTCGCCGTGAGTGTTGAGCAGCGGCCCGCCGGAATTGCCGCGGTTGATGGCCGCGTCGGTCTGTATAGCATCTTCAATAAACGTGGACTCGCTGGTTTGCACGGTTCGGCCGAGCGCGCTGATGATGCCGGTAGTCAGGGTGCTCTGGAAGCCAAAGGGGTTGCCGATGGCCAGAACGCGCTGGCCAACCTGGAGGGCGCCCGAGTCGGCCAGGGGCAGCACAGTGAGCTTGCGTCCCTTGGGATCAATCTGGATGAGAGCGACATCATTGCGCTGGTCGGCGCCCAGCATTTTGGCCACATAGCGCGTCTGCGATTTCTGGTCGCCGAGCAGCACTTCGATCAGCTGCGCGCCTGCCACCACGTGATAGTTCGTCAGGATGTGTCCCTGCAGGTCGATCACGAAGCCCGAGCCGGCACCTTCGATGGGGATGGCGTTGTAGAAGAAGTCGTACTCGACGGCCTTGGTGACGATATTGGCCACCGCGGGGGAGGCCTTGCGGTAAATGCTGATATTGACGTTTTCCTCCGCGGTCAGCTCGGTGGCGCCGGAGGAAGCGGCGAGATCCGGCCGTGCCTGGACGGAGAGCGGGCCGCGCGGGCCCCAACGCGCTCCGGCCCAGAAGCCGAGCATCACGATGGCCGTGCCGAGTAGCACGACACGCAGTCCCGATCGCGAAGATCCTTGGTTTCCCATACGCCGCTATCCTCCCTCGGCCGGCTCGGATTCGGCAAGCTGCCGCAGACGCGGAACAAGCGCTGCCACCTGCCGCCGCGTCTCTTCGAGCGTCCCCGAGCAGTCAATCAAATCGTCAGCCGCGCGCCGCTTTTCATCGGCGGAGAGCTGCGCGGCCAGCCGCCGATCGATGTCCTCGCGCGAAAGGCCGCGCGCCAACAGCCGCTCGATCTGTTGTTCCCGGCGGCACCAGCTGACTACCAGGCGGTCCACGATCTTGCGGTAGCCGGCTTCAATCAGCAGTGCCGCCTCAATCACTACGACCCCGTGCGGTTCGGCCATCTCCATTTCGACGATCTGGCGTTCGCGCGCGGCGATGACGCGCGGATGGATGATGCTGTTCAGCTTCTCGAGCTGCGCGGGGTCTGCAAACACGATGTTCCCCAAAATCTTGCGGTCAATCCATCCATCGTCGCGCAGAATACCGAAACCGAACTCCTTCACCACCGCATCGTAGGCGGGCTGGCCGGGTTCGATCAGGCGGTGGGCCAGGGCATCGGCATCCAGCACGGTGCAACCAAGCTCGCGGAGGATGCCGGCCACGACGCTCTTGCCGCAGGCGATGCCGCCGGTGAGACCCACGCGAAGCATCAGCGGCGCGCAGCCTCGTTGGCCGCCACCGTACGTGGAGCGCGGCTCGCGCCGCCCCGACGGAGGCGGGCGGCGCGAACGGTGTTGCACATCAGCATGGCGATGGTCAGCAAGCCAACGCCGCCAGGAACCGGCGTCAATGCTCCTGCGATCTCGACCACGTCCGGATGCACGTCACCTACCAGGATGCTTCCTTTGCGGCGGAAGACCGCGAGGCGGGCAGGGAAGCGGGCGAAGAGGCGCTCGGCTTCCGCGGCGTCCGTAACTTGATTCATCCCCACGTCAATCACGGTCGCGCCGGGGCGGATGTATTCGCAAGTGACCATTCCTGCGCGTCCCATGGCGGCGACGACGATGTCGGCCTCGCGCACCACAGCGGGCAGGTTGCGAGTCTTTGAGTGGCAGATGGTCACCGTGGCATTGGCATGCATCAACAGTAGAGCCATGGGCTTGCCCACGATATCGCTGCGGCCCATGACCACCGCTCGCGCGCCTTCTATTTTCACGCTGCTGCGGCGGAGGATTTCCATGCACCCGGCCGGAGTGCAGGCCACGAATCCCGGACGTCCGGTGACCAGGTTGCCGAGATTTGCGGGATGGAATCCGTCCACATCTTTTTGGGGAGAGACGCCCTCGAGGATGCGCTTGGTGTCGATGTGCGAAGGGAGCGGGGTTTGCACCAGGATGCCGTCAATGTCCTCGCGCGCGTTGAGCTGCTCGATCTCGGCCAGGAGCTCTTCGGTGCGGATGGACGCCGGAGGAGTGATGTTGTCGCTGTACAGGCCGAGCTGCTCGCAGGCGGCGATCTTGTTGCGGACGTAGATTTTCGAGGCAGGGTTTTCGCCCACCAGCACGGCGGCCAGGCCCGGGATAATCCCTGCGGAGCGCAACGATTCAATCTCCGCGCGCAACTCGGCATATATCTGTTCGCGGAATTCACTGCCCTGCAGGATTCTTGCGCTCAAGGACCGCTCCCAGGTGGCATTGGCTGACGTGCCCAAGAAATGATAGCACAGGGCTTTGCCGGGGCTGGGGAGCGGGCTAGCGGGACGCCCTCAGCCGCCGGTGGCAAAACCGGGATAAAGGGTCATCCCGCCGTCAACGAAAAGCGTGGTCCCGGTGACGTAATCGGATTCGTCCGAAGCCAGCCAAACCGCCGCGGCGCCGATGTCCGACGTTTCTCCCACACGGTGGTAGGGGATCAGCGTCAATAGTTTAGCTTCTGCCTCCGGTGTGGCCCAGGCCGAGAGGTTGATAGGCGTTTTGATGGCGCCGGGGCCGATGCTGTTCACGCGGATTTTGTGCGGCGCCAGCTCCTGGGCCATACTTTTCATCAGCAGCATTATCCCGCCCTTGGACGCCGCGTAGTTGCAGTGCCCAGCCCAGGGAATCACTTCGTGCACCGAGCTGATGCAGATGATCTTACCTGCGGCGCAGGAGCGCTCCGGCACCACGCCGCGGCGCAGAAATTCCTTGGCCGCTTCGCGCGCGCAGAGGAACTGGCCGGTCAAATTGACGCTGATGACCTTCTGCCACTGCGCCAGGGTCATGTCCACCAGCGCGGCGTCGCGCTGGAGTCCGGCATTATTCACCAGGATGTCGATGGTGCCCATGGCGGCGATCATCTTGTGGAAGAGGTCCAGCACCTGTTGCTCGTCGCTGACGTCGGCGGGCAGGGCGATGGCCTGGCCGCCCGCGGCGCGGATTTCATCCACAACTTTCTTGGCGTTTTCGGCCTGGTCGGGGATCGGCGGGTGGTTCACCACGACTTTGGCGCCTTCGCGGGCCATGGCATGGGCAATCCCCGCGCCGATACCGGAGCTGGCGCCGGTCACCAGCGCCGCTTGCCCATCGAGCCGCCGCTTTGGTTCTGCTGCCACGGTTTCCTCCTTGAGGCTTGCCCGTTCCAGGCCGTCGGGAATTCGTCACGAGCGAACAGGTCTGCTCCGTGACCTCTGTGCTCTCTGTGTCAATTCTTAAAGATTGAACACAGAGACCACAGAGAGCACAGAGGCCACAGAGAAAACAAAGGCTGACTCGACGAGTCTAGTAAATGTCGTACTGCTCCCAGTGGAGCGATGGGTCGCCGTGGATGATGACGCTCTTCTTGATCCAGCGCTCGAGCTCTTCGATCAGCGCGGACTCGCGGGTCTTGAGCGACTTGGCGATCTCCGGATGGACGCGCAGGGTGATGCTCTGAGCGTCGATTTCCGCAGCCATCTTGCGGGCCTCGGCCTGCGCCTCGTAGCAGATGGTGTGGATGCTCTTGACCATGCCCGAGCCGGTGCAATACGGGCACGGCTGGCACAGCGCGCGTTCCAGGGCCTGCTTGGTGCGTTTGCGGGTGATGGCCACCAGCCCGAATTCGTTGAAGGGGAGAACCTTGGATGGCGCGCGGTCGTCGCGCAGCGCTTCTTCCAGCGCTTGCATCACCTTGATGCGGTTCTTGCGCTCTTCCATATCGATGAAGTCGAGCACAATGATGCCGCCCAGGTCGCGCAGGCGGATCTGGCGGACGATTTCCTTTACCGCCTCGACGTTGGTCTTGACGATGGTGTCCTCGAGGCGGTTGGAACCCCGGCCGACGAACTTGCCGGTGTTGACGTCGATGGCCACCAGCGCCTCGGTGTGGTTGATGACGATGTAGCCGCCGGACTTGAGCCAAACTTTGGGCCGCAGGGCCTTGTCAATCTCCTGCTGGATGCCGAACTCCTCGAAGATGGGCGCGTCCTTGGTGAACAGCTTGACGCGGTTGACCAGCGAGGGCTGCACGCGGCTGACGAATTCGAGCACGCGGGCGTACTCCTCCTGGCTGTCCACCCAGATGGAAGTGAAGTCGGGGCTGAAGTAATCGCGCAGGATGCGCTCGATCAGGTTGAGGTCGCGGTGGAGCAGCGCGGGCGCGCGGCGCTGCTCGGCGCGGGCGCGGACGTCCTTCCACGTCTTGCCCAGATACTCGATGTCCGCGCGGACTTCCTCGTCGCTGGCGGCTTCCGCCGCGGTGCGCACGATGAACCCGCCCGGAAATGTGGTGTTGTACTGCGTCACCAGGTGGCGCAGCCGCGAGCGGTCCTCCGCCGAGTTGATCTTGCGCGAAACTCCCACGTGTTGCAGCGTGGGCATGTACACCAGAAAGCGTCCCGGCAGCGCGACGTGGCTGGTGATGCGCGCGCCCTTCTTCCCCAGGGGCTCCTTGGCGATTTGGATGATGATCTCCTGGCCCGATTTGAGCAGGTCGGAGATGGACTGGCCGTGGCGCTGGGCCTGATGCCGGTCGTGTGAACGCCCTTGCTGCGGGCGCCCGCGGCGCGGGCCAGACTGGCGTCCAGGCTGCTGCATGCGCTGGCGTTGATCGTGGCTGATGCGGGCGGTGCGCTCTTCAGATGGTGCCGCTGTTTCTTCGCTGCCGGGATGAGCGGCGAGCTCCTCGGCGCCGTTGGCTGCGGGGATTTCAGCGTCCTGCCCGGCAGCCTCGAGGATGTCCTCGCGGATCTGGGCGTCAGTGCCTTCTTCGTCGTCAATTTCCGGGAAAGCCTCGGCGAGCTTGGTCTCTTCGTCCTCGTCGATTACCGCGGAGTGGGCGTCGTCGGCCGCGGCATCGAAGAGTACGGCCGCTTCCGTTTCGCTGAGATCCTCGTGGTGAGTCTCGGCATGAGCATCGCCGGCGGCCGGCTCGAGGGGCGAAAGATCGGAGGCAAGCTGCACGGAGTGCGCCGGCATTTCCGACTCCGGATGGGCGTCTTCGTTCCCCATCTCCGGCGATTCGGATTCCTCCTCCGCCTCGAATCCATGCGGCTCTTCGTGGCCGGACGGGGCGATGGAGGCTGCGGGTGCGGATCCCGCGTCAATTGCGGATGCATGGAGCAGCACGCTGGGCGACTCCGTCTCCGCACCCCAAGCATCATGGTGCATTGTTTTCCCGGTTTCGATTGCCGGAGTTTCTAAAGCAGGGGCAGCCGGTTCCGTGGATGACGCTGCCGGCCGCTGCGACGCCTGCCCCGGCACGCGGTCCTTGTATTTCGCCAGGGACTCGCCGGGAAGAATGATCGGCTCGTAGTCCGCGGGCGGGGCCGAAAAGCTGGTGGGGCGTGGCGCCGAGTCGTGACGCGGCGGAGAGCCAGCTTCTTTGGCTGGGACGCGGCCCTGGCCTGGCGAGGATGGGGATGCGTACTTCGAATTAGGCAACTCGCGACGCTCGTCGTGCTGGCCACCGCCACCGCCACCACGCCGGCGGCGCCGGCCTCCTCTGCGCCCGCCATCGCGGAACTCTCCGCCGGGGCGCTGTCCTTGATTACCGCCGGAGGGCGAAGAGGGCGGGCGAGCAGGTGGCTGGACATGCGGGCGAGGGGGCGGCACAACCTGCGGCGGCGTAACCGGAACCGCTTCATCGACGACCTCGGTGGGCTCGACGGCGCCGGTGGCGCTTTCAGCGGAGGGAGAGAAGATCTGTCCGCCTTGCTCCTCCATCTTCTGCACTTTTTCCTCGACAGTGGAGACGATCTGGTCGTACTCCTCCATCTCTTCGAGGACGTCGCTGACGTAGAGGAAGGCGTCGCTGTCCAGACCGATGTCCACAAAAGCCGACTGCATGCCGGGAAGCACGCGTGTTACGC
>JBGPJC010000056.1:0-24638 GCA_041485165.1 Terriglobia bacterium
CCGCACCACACCATCACGCAGCGCGAGACCCCCTTTTTTTTCTGGAATGAGCGGATGTCCGCGGCGATTTGTTCGGCCAGCTCGAATTTGTTTCTGGCCTTCTTTACGTTCGGCCCATCGAGCTTCTTGACGTAGTGGCGGCTAAAAGCGGCTTTCATAGGGCGTATGCCGCCAAGGAACTTGCGCACCTTGTCGAGGTGATGCGGTTCGAGGACGCCGGCGTGCTGGGCGGCGTCCGCGGCACTGGCCGGGAAAATGTCCCATCCGCCGAAGACGATATCCTTTAGCGAGGCCAGCGGCACGAACTCCTTGATCAGCGGCGTGCGGTTGTCTGTGCGGCGGCCGAGCCGTATGGTCGCCATCTGTGTGAGCGAGCCGATGGGAAGGCCCTGGCCGGTGCGCACCAACTCGACTCCGGCCATGAATGTGGTGGCTACCGCGCCCATCCCGGGCATCAAGATGCCTAGCTTGCCTTTCGGTGGCGCAATCGTTGCAGGCTTCTGCATGAGTTCCCCTCAGTCTGCGTATCGGAATTCGTCCAGCGGCGGATTCCCCCACGAGCGCCGCACCATCAAGCCAGCGGCAGGACGCGGTCAAAACATCCCATCATGCGCAAGGCCAGCTCGTTTTTCAATCTGAAAAAGGAAGCCGGCGCCGGAGGGGACGGAGGAGCAGTTTCGGAGGCTCCTCTCCCACGCGATTGACGGCTGTGCGGAATGACCAAGGCGGTAGGTGTAGCGCCGGGCTTCAGCCCGGCATCTTTGACTTTCTCCGCCTGAAACCTATATCCGCTCGATGCGAATCGAACCGTCACCCGTGCGGACGATCAATGGCGGGCCGCCGGCATTGATCCGCCCACGCAAACTGGACCTGTTCAACGGTCCGGAGACAGTCACCGGCAACTGGCTGCTGATCGTGCCGTCACCGGTGGTGGCGTCAAGTTCGGCGGAGAAGCCATCGGGAAGCCGCAGCGTGATGTTGCCGTCGCCGGTGCGGATGTTCCAATCGGCAGTGATTTTTGAGCCCTGCTGCACCTCGGCGGTGATGCTGCCGTCACTGGTGCGCAGCCGCAGCAGGTCAAAACGCCCGCGGAGACGCATGTGGCCATCGCCGCTGTTCGCGTCGAGCGAGCCATCAATGTTGCTGCCTTCGATGTGGCCGTCGCCGGTATGGATGCGGATGTTGCCGCGCAAGCCCTCGGCGGTGATGTGCCCGTCTCCGGATTCAAGACGGATCTGCCCGCTCACATTCCGCGCGGTGATATGTCCGTCGCCGCTGTGCAGGTCAATGTTGGCCTCGCGGGGAACGGTCACCTCGATGCGGACGTCGCGGTGGATGCCGCTGAAGGAGAACGACCAGCGCATACGCGGCACGCGCACGTCCACCTCGATGCGGTCGCCGTTCTGATTCTGGCGGGTGATTTCCACCTCGCCCGAACCGATGCGCCATCCGGTGGTGGTGACGCGCACGTGCACTTCTCGCGAGTCGCTCGAGTTCAGTTCGATCGAGCCGTCGTTGGTATCGAGGCGCAGGTCCGCCTTGCCGGAAATCGAAAACGTCTTATCCCACTGGTCGGCGCGGGCAGACGGCGCCGCGAAGATGGCGGCCGCAGCCGCAAGACAGGCCCATAGAGCAGTTTTGCGTATCACCGGCGTCCCTCCAGCATTCCTTATCTGTGGTTACGCAGGAGGGTAACAAAATGTTCCCGAGGTCGCCCGCTGGAAATCATTTCTTTGCTCCTCGCGGGGCCTTCGATGGACGCTTGGCTGGCTTTGCCGCGGCGGTTTGCCGCGGGGCCGCTGGGGGCTGGGACGGTGCCGCGCGCCTCGCGCCGGGCTTTGGCCGCAGGGCAGCCAGGAATTGGTCAGCCTCCAGGGTATTGAGCACGTCCTGCCTGGTCAGCCATCCGCGCCGCGCGGTGCGCACGCCGTATTCGATCAAGGCGAGGTGCGCGGTGGCATGCGCGTCGGTGGAGATGACCACCTTTACGCCGTGCTCCTTGCACATGCGCAGATAGGCGTCACGCAGGTCCAGGCGGTCCGGAAAACTGTTGCACTCCATGGCCACGCCATTCCGCTTGGCGGCGGTGAGGATTTTTTCCATGTCGTAGTCGAAGGCCTCGCGGCGCAGCAGGAGCCGCCCAGTGGGGTGGGCGATGATCTGGGTATAGGGGTTCTCGATGGCGGCGAGCATGCGCTCGGTCATCGCCTCGCGCTCCAGGTTCATATAGGAATGGATGGAGCAGACCACCACATCGAGCTGGGCGAGCACCTCGTCGTTCAGGTCGAGTGAGCCGTCCTTGAGGATGTCCACTTCGCTGCCGGCGAACAGGCGGATGCCCTCGACGTGAGCCTGGGCTTCGCGGATCTTGCGGATCTGCTCGAGCGTGCGCTTTTCGTCCAGACCGTTGGCTACGGTGACGGCCTTGGAGTGGTCAGTGAGGGCGATGTAGGAGTGGCCCAGCGCGTGCGCCGCGCGGGCCATCTCCTCGATACTGTTTTTTCCGTCGCTGGCGGTGGTGTGCATCTGCAAATCGCCGCGAATGTCGGAACGGACAAGAAGCTTTGGCAGGGTGCCGGCCTCGGCGGCTTCGATCTCCCCGGTATTCTCGCGCAACTCGGGCTCGATCCATTCCAGGCCCAGCTTCTTGTAAATTTCCTCCTCGGACGCGCCCGCCACGCGGCGCTCGTCCTTGAGGCGCGAGAGCGCATATTCGTTCAGTGTGTATCCCATGCGCAGGGCGCGGCCGCGCAGGGCCACGTTGTGTTCCTTCGAACCGGTGAAGTAGAGGAGCGCGGCACCGAAGTTTTCCGGCTCGAGCATGCGCACGTCCACTTGCAGGCCGTTCGCGAGCAGGAAGCTCACCTTGTTTTCCCCGCGCGCCAGCACCTGCTCGATCCCCGGGAATGCCAGGATGTGGTCGCTCAGCGCAGCGATGTGCTTCTCCGTGGCGTGGCCCTTGGGTAGCGTCACCAGCAGGTCGAGGTCGCCGATGGTTTCCTTGAACCGCCGCAAGGAGCCGGCCGGAGTGACGCTGTGGACCGCCCGGCCGAGCTTTTCGATGTGGGCCACAAGCTCGCCGGCCACGCGCGCGGCCACGTCCAGATGGAACCGGCCGGAAGATTTCTTGAATACCTCGATGGCCTTGAGGATGTTTTGCTCGCTCTTTTCGCCAAAGCCGGCAAGATCGCGCAGCTTGCCCTCGCGGGCGAGCTTCTCGACTTCCTCGACCGTGCCGGCGCGGAAGTTCTTCCACAGCAGGGCGACCTTCTTCGGACCAAGCGATTGCAGCGTGAGCAGGTCGAGAATGGTATGGGGATATTTCTTCAGCAACTGTTTGCGCAGGGCGTAATCGCCGGTGGACACGATCTCGCGCAAATGGTCGGCAAGGCGCTCGCCGATTCCTGGCAGGGCAGTAAGTTTTTCGGGGTCCTTGGCCAAGTCGGCGATGCGCTCGGGAAGGCTTCCCACCAGCTCCGCGGCCTTCTCGTAGCTGCGATACCGCGCGATGAAGGCGCCGTCAATTTCGAGCAACTGCGCAGTCTCGCGGAGGATGCGGGCGACGTCGCGGTTTTCCATATCGCGGCATTATATCCGGAAGCGTATGCGGCGAGTTAGCTTAGCGCCGGGCGGGAAGGTGGGACAGAGATCCTCCTCGGGCGCTTGACAGAAGGCCAGCGGGGCCTTCCTCCTTGAAGACCTTTAAACCCACATTTCCTTTTTGAAGCTGGTGGAAGTGACAGTATGATGACAGCCAGCTCCAGTATTCATGCGGCTTTGAAGCAAGAGCGAACTCTGCGGAGGCCTTTATCCAATGGGTGAGAAGCAAAACCAGCCCTTTCAGCTCTCCTTCAACCCCTCTTTGAGGGTCGATTTCCAAGGCTCGCGGGTCACTTCCGACAGCGGCCTACTGCTGGTACGCGAGTTAGATGAACGTCTGGGGTTGAGTTCGCTCATGGCCGAGCACCTCACGAACGACCGGCGCGGCAAGAACACTCAGTTGCCGCTCCCCGACCTGCTGCGACAGTCCATTTACAGTCGGCTGGCGGGATACGAAGATGTGAACGACGCGGAGCGGCTGTCGCAGGATCCGACGTTCCGGTTAATCGGCTCGGAGAAGATCTGGGATCGCGGTGCAGCGCTGACTTCGCGCTTGCACTGGTTCGAGACCGAGGTACTGACCCAAGACGAGAATCTGGAGAGTCTGAGCAGAATCAATCGAGAGTTGATTGCGAAGACGGAGGCCATGGATTCGCCACAACGGGTGGTGCTGGATATGGACAGCACGGAGATTCCCGTCTACGGGCAACAGGAGCAGAGTGCGTATAACGGTCACTTTGAGTCGACTTGCTATCACCCGCTGCTGCTGTTCAACGAGGAGGGAGACTGCCTGGGGGCGAAACTGCGGCCGGGCAACGTGCATAGTGCGGAGGATTGGGAGGAACTATTGCTGCCCGAGATCGAGCGTCAGCAGAGCACGGGGAAGGAAGTGGTGTTTCGGGCCGATGCCGCGTTTGCCAAGCCGGAGATCTACGAAGCGCTAGAAGAGCGCGGGGTGAAATACGCAATCCGGTTTCCGGCAAATGACAACCTGCTGCGAGACATCGAGGAATTGCTGACGCGCCCGGTGGGGCGGCCCAGTCACAAGCCGGTGGTCTGGTACAAGGGCTTTCTGTATCAGGCGGCCAGTTGGAAGATAGCACGCCGGGTGGTGGCGAAGGTGGAGTTCCATGCCGGGGAGTTGTTTCCGCGGATAGGGTTCATTGTGACCAACCTGGAGACGCCGAGCCGGGCGGTGGTGCGGTTCTACAACAAGCGGGGCACGGCGGAGCAGTGGATCAAGGAGGGTAAACTGGCGGTGAAGATGTCCCGGCTCTCTTGCCATCGGTTCCGCTCGAACCAAGTGCGGCTGGCGCTGAGCCTGCTGGCGTACAACCTGGGGAATCTGTGGCGGCGGCTGGCGCTGCCCCGAGGAATCGAGAACTGGTCGCTGACGAGTCTGCAGCAACGGCTGGTGAAGACCGGCGGACGACTTGTGAAGCATGCGCGGTACTACTGGCTGCTACTCGCAGAGGGGCATCTGAACCGGCGGCGATTCGCGGCGATGCTGGGTCGGATCATGCTGCTACCGATACCGACGGGATAGGTGGATCGTGGTCCAGTCAGCAGCAGAATCCGTCCATAAGCTGGTTGGGTAAGGGAGAGGTGTTGCAAAAGTAGGCCACAAATGGGGCAATTTTGGGCTGTGCTGCTGCGGATGGCAGACCGTAAGGAGTGCTCCCGATGAAAAATCGTTTTACGGTGTCGCGAACAAACGAGACAGGTCTACTATCGTGCCGTTTTCTAGATCAAAAAGGAAATTCCGGTTTAGCCCCTTGGGATCGAGGCGTAAGCCCGCATACATTCCAAGGAGGAGGCCTCTCATGCTTTGTCGTCGCACGCTGAGCCTCGCACTCATCGTTGTTGTCCCGGGCCTCGCCGCCCTCCCCGCCGCCCAGGAGGGTCAGTTCGTCCCCACGGGCAGCATGAGCACGGCGAGCCAGTCCCACACGGCGACGCTCCTGCCCAATGGCAAGGTTCTCATCGCTGGCGGGGTCAACGGCAGCGGTTATCTTTCCAGGGCAGAACTCTACGATCCGGCGGTGGGCACATTCTCAGCTACCGGCAGCATGAGCACGGCGCGCGAGTTCCACACGGCGACGCTCCTGCCCAATGGCAAGGTTCTCATGACCGGCGGGTTCAGCTCCCACGAGGGGCGCGCTACCGCAGAACTCTACGATCCGGCGGCGGGCACATTCTCCGGGACCGGGAGCATGAGCACGGAGCGTGGCTGGGGGCATACGGCGACGCTGCTGCCCAACGGCAAGGTTCTCATCGCCGGCGGTTTCGGCCCCGGCGGGGTGCGCGCTAGCACAGAACTCTACGATCCGGCCACGGGCACATTCTCCGCCACGGGCAGCATGCGCACGCCGCACGACTCCCACACGGCGACGCTGCTGCCCAACAGCAAGGTTCTCATCGCCGGCGGTGTCGGCTGCCGACGCCGCCCCTGCCCTCCTAGCGCGGAACTCTACGATCCGGCCACCGGCACATTCTCCGTCACCGGCAGCATGACCACGGGGCGCTACGCACACACGGCGACGCTGCTGTCCAACGGCAAGGTTCTCATCGCCGGCGGTCACAGCGGCGGCGCGTCGCTCGCTAGCGCGGAACTCTACGATCCGGCGACAGGCACATTCTCCGTCACTGGTAGCATGAGCACGGCGCGCGGCGCGCCCACGGCGACGCTCCTACCCAACGCCAAGGTTCTCATCGCCGGCGGTGCCGCCATCGTCGGCGGGGGCGGGGGCGGGGAGCTCGCTAGCGCAGAACTCTACGATCCGGCCACGGGCACGTTTACTGCCACGGGCAGCATGAGCACGGCGCGCGACCACCACACAGCGACGCTCCTACCCAACGCCAAGGTTCTCATCGCTGGCGGGTACAGCGGCAGAGAGTCTCTCGCTAGCGCTGAACTCTATCTACGACCCCACGCGGTGCCTTCGATAACCGGCCTGGTGCCGCCGATGCTGCAGGCAGGATCGCCGCCGCAGACGCTCACAATCAATGGCACGGGCTTCGTTGCCAGTTCGACGGCCCACTTCAATGGCACCAACCGCGCCACCACATTTGTTAATCCGACCACGCTGACCATTCAGCTCACCAGCGACGACCTCACTACGGCCGTCCTGTATCCCGTGACGGTGACGAACCCTCCACCCGGAGGCGGCACGTCGAACACGGTGAACTTCCGCGTCAAAATGATCTTGATCTGTGCCCTGGTTCTGTGGATCGATCGGTGAGTACATGAAACTGGACGATGACCTCGGAGTCGGTGGGCAAACTTGTTCGCTGCGAGCGTAGCTACTACTTTGTTGGCGCCCTGCGCCGCGAGGTCATTTATTCCGTGGTTGCAGCCTCGCTGGAGGAGGCTTGGCGTCGATTTCGGTCGAGCGCGCACGATTCTGCGGAGGTCCTCTTTGTCATCAAAACGGAAACGGAGATTCAATATGCGCTTCGGGGTCTTTGGGCACGAGCGCGACCATGACCCCGGCCAATGGTTTGTCTTTCTTCTGCACTGCCCCTTCAATGCTGACTATGCCCATTAAAGGCGAATAAAGCGGAGGTAGTAGAGGATTGCGGAGATGGACTTCGAATCGCGCAGTTTCCCGGAGCGAATCATTTTCTCGATCTCGGTGGGGCGAAAGCGTTTGGCGACGATCTTCTCGTCCTCTTCCGGGCGCGCAACTCCCGCACGCAGCCCGGTAGCGAGGAAGATCATCATGCTCTCGGTGACGAAGCCCGGGGTGGGAAAGATATCCAGCAATTTCCGAAAGCGCCGCGCCGAATAGCCGGTCTCTTCGACAAGTTCGCGGCGGGCGGCAACGGATGGCTTTTCCCCGGGCTCCCGACGCCCGGCAACCAGTTTCCACAGGAAGCAGCCCACAGCGTGACGGTATTGCCGCACCAGCAGGATGCTGCCATCGGGGAAGACGGGCAGGATGACCACCGATCCGGAGTGAGTGACCACCTCGCGGATGACCTCCAGGCCGCCGGGTTCGATGACGCGGTCCCGCCGCACGCCGAAGACGTGGCCCGCAAAGAGCATGCTGCTTTCGAGGATCTTCGCCAGCGGGCGGGTCACGTGCGGCTCTTCGGAGCGCCAGGCATTTCGCCCTCAGCCCAGATACGCTCGAGCTCGTAGTAGTGATCGGGATATTGCGGCGTGTAGCGCAGGAAAGTTGGGATGGGATAGCGGATGCCTCCCTTGTGCGTCCCCGCCAGGCCCTCCACCAGCTCTTCCATCTTCGATCCCGGCAGGGAGAAGGCCATTTCACCGTCCTCGGTCTGCGCAAAGACGCGGTCGCCGTAGCACGGCAGGATCACCTGGTAGTCGCCGGAAAGCATCGGCTTGATGATTTCATCCGAGCAGTCAATGCGTCCGGTGAACGAGCTGGTCAGTGCGCCTCCGCGCTTCCACAGCGCCGCGGTCACCAGGCGCATCACCTGCGCCGGGTTGCCGTAGATGACCACGGCGTCGGGGGAGAAGTCGGCGCGCGCGGCCGGAGCAAGCAGCAGGTGTTTGTATTTTCCCTCCGGCAAACGCTGCGTAGCCGCTTCGGTCCGCGCGCCGGCCTGCAGCGTCTCGACGTACATCCCGCAGGCCAGATGGCCGGAAGTGAAATGCTCAGTCAGCGGGGCCAGGCCGAAGACCGTCTTAGTCAGCACGCAGTTGACGTCTTCTTCGCCCACGGCAACCATCCAGCCATACCGCCGGGCCATGGCCACGGCCTGGCAGATGGCAATCTGGATCTTGAAATCGCGCCGTGGCCGTTTGGCTTTCTCCGGCACGCTCTCTTCCGGCTTGAGGAGTTTCGCGGCGACAGGAAAACTGGCCGGCCGGATGTGTGTCTCGATCTCCCGCGTAAACGTTTTGGGGTCCATGAGTGTTCTCCTTAGGGCAGGATACCGCGAACCGCTCTGCCGGGTCACTTCGCGGATTCACATTGGCACGCCTTCGCGCGCGGCGCCTTGCGGTGGTTGCCAGTCCGGCGCGCGTTTCTTATACTGGCTGGCAAGACTCGATGGTCATCCGCACAGTCATTGTCGACGACGAAAAACCGGCGCGCGACGAGCTCGCTTACCTTTTGAAGGCCATTCCCGATATCCAATTGGTGGCCCAGGGGCGCAATGGGCTGGAAGGTGTGGCGTTGATCAAAGAGCATTCGCCCGACTTGGTTTTCCTGGATGTACAGATGCCCGGTCTGGACGGTTTCGGTGTGATCAAGAAGCTCATGGACCGCAAGGTTTCGGCGCCGCAAATCATTTTCGCCACCGCGTTTGACCACTACGCCTTGCAGGCATTCGAAGTGAACGCCGTGGATTATGTCCTCAAGCCCTTCGACAAGGGGCGTGTGGCCAAGGCCATCCAGCGCGCCAAGAAAATGATCGAGGCCCATGCTTCGCCGGTCGAGCGTTTGGAGAACTTGATCGGCCAGATAGCTTCTCCTCCCCCGGCTCGCCCGCGGGCCAAGCTGCTCCTTCGCGCCCAGCAGCGCATGCTGCTGGTGGACTCAGGCGAACTGGTCTTTGCCACCATCAACGACGGGCTTATTTCCATGTGCACGCGCGAGGTCGAAGGCACGTCAAACTACCGCACGCTTGAAGAGCTGCAGGCCCAACTCGATGCCGACCAGTTCTGGCGCGTCCACCGCTCCTACCTGGTGAACATCAACCACATCAAGGAAGTGGTGCCCTGGTTCAAATCCAGCTACGTTCTGCGAATGAACGACAAGAAGCAGAGCGAAATCCCCGTCAGCCGGGCGCAGACCAGGCGCTTACGGGAACTTCTTAAGCTTTAACCCCTGGTCTCAAACTCATACCTTGTCATTCTGAGAGAGCGCAGCGAGCGAAGAATCTCTCTTCATTCGGATCCATTTAGGGCCGCACTCCTGGAGCGACTCCGGCGTGTGTTACCATTGGTGTTGCCTGTGGCGATGGATTTCTCCCTCACAGATGACCAGCTACTTCTGAAGGACACCATCCGGCGATTCATGGAGGCCGAGATGCGTCCGGTGCTGCGGGAGTACGAGCGCGAGGAGCGCTTCCCGGCCGAGCAAGTGCGCAAGCTTGGCGAGTTGGGCTGCTGCGGGATGATGGTGCCGGAGGAATGGGGCGGCACGGCGTCCGACACACTGACTTACGTTTTGATGCTCGAGGAAGTGGCGCGAGTCTGCGCTTCGACCGCAGTGACGCTGAGCGTAACCAATTCGGTGGTCTGCGCGCCGATTGCGCGCCACGGAACCGAGCAGCAGAAACGCACACACTTGACCCGGCTCGCCCGTGGCGAGACGCTCGGCGCATTCTGTCTCACCGAGCCGCAAGCAGGCTCCGACGCCGCCGCCATCCAGGCACGCGCCGTCCGGCGGGGCGAAGGATACAGTTTGTCGGGGACAAAGACCTGGGTAACCAACGGCGGCGTGGCCGGGGTCTACTTGATTTTCGCGAAGACCGACCCCGAGGCCGGGGCGCGGGGAGTGAGCGCCTTTCTGGTCACGCCGGAAATGCCCGGCTTCCGCGTCAGCCGCTACGAGGATAAGATGGGGTTGCGCATGTCGCAGACCGCCGAGCTGACGCTGGATGAATGTCAGGTCCCGGGGGAGAACCGCCTGGGCGCAGAAGGGCAGGGGCTGAAGATCGCCCTCGAGGCGCTGGACGGCGGGCGCGTGGGGATCGCCGCGCAGGGGCTGGGGATTGCGCAAGGCGCGCTTGAGGCGTCGGTGCGTTACGCCAAACAGCGGCGCGCGTTTGGGAAAATGATCAGCGAGTTTCAGGCCATCCAGTGGATGCTGGCGGACATGCAGACAGAAATTGAAGCGGCGCGCGGGCTGATCTATAGCGCGGCGTGGCTGCAGGACCAGGGCAAGGCGCGCGGGCTTTCGCCGCTGGAAGCCAAAGTGGGGCCGCATGCTTCGCGCGCAAAGCTCTACGCCAGCGAGATGGTCAACCGCGTGGTCTACAAAGCGGTGCAGGTGCACGGCAGCATGGGATATTCGCGGGAGATGGACGTCGAACGCATGTACCGCGACGCCAGGGTGATTACCATTTACGAAGGCACCAGCGAAATCCAACGGACCATCATCGCCCGGGATTTGCTTTCGCGCGCCGCAGGGGCCGCATAGATGGCCGCGCCACAGAAAAAACGAGTGGTCAGTGGCATGCGCCCGACGGGGCGGCTGCATATTGGCCATTACTTCGGAGCGCTGGCGAATTGGGTGAAACTTCAGAACGATCCCGCGTACGAGTGTTTCTATTTCATTGCAGATTGGCACGCGCTGACCACCGACTATGCGGATGCCTCAGCGGTAGCGCAGAACTCGATTGAAGTTACGACCGATTATCTGGCGGCAGGACTTGATCCCGCAAAGAGCACGTTCTTCGTCCAGTCGCAGGTTCCCGAGCACGCCGAACTGCACCTGCTTCTCTCCATGGTGACTCCGCTCGGCTGGCTCGAGCGCGTGCCGACCTATAAAGAGCAGCTCGGAAACATCAAGGATAAAGACCTGCACACCTACGGCTTCCTTGGCTACCCCGTCCTGCAAACCGCCGACATCGTTATTTATAGCCACCCCGGAACCGAACTGTTTGTTCCTGTCGGCGAAGACCAGAAATCCCACGTGGAGTTCTCGCGCGAAATCGTTCGCAGATTCAATTTAGCGTACGCGGATTTGATCACGAACTTTGCAACTGATACAGAGTTGTACGGAGTTGCGACGGCGTGTGGAATATCTTCCGAGGTTGGGCCAGAGATTACACCGGCTGCTCGCACTTCTCTGGCGGAGAAAATCAAGTTGGTGCAGGCGGCATATCGCCGCGCCTCTCTGCAGGAAAAGGGCTATTACATCGCTAATAGCTCGGGAAGACTCAGGCTCGCGCCACTGCTAGTGGAACCAGATGTATTGCTCAGCCACACTCCGCGGATTCCCGGTCTCGATGGCCGCAAGATGTCGAAGAGTTACGGCAACGCCATAACCTTGAGCGAAGAGGATGAGTCTATCCGCACAAAGACCAAGGTGATGATGACGGACCCGGCGCGGAAGCGCCGCACCGATCCCGGCAATCCCGACGTTTGTCCGGTGTATGACTGGCACAAGCTGTTCTCGCCGCAGGAGACGCTCGATTGGTCAGCGCAGGGCTGCCGCACCGCCGGAATCGGCTGCATCGAATGCAAAGCAGCGATGGCGGACCATCTCATCAAATGGATTACTCCCATTCGCGAACGACGCCTCGAATACGAAGCGCATCCTGATAAAGTGCGAGATATCTTGGCCGATGGTTCGAAGAAAGCGCGGAGAGTGGCCCAGGCAACCATGGTGCGCGTACGCGAAGCGGTGTTCGGGGCTACGCCAGTGACGGCGCCGCAGGGAGCGGGCAGATAACTATGGCTGCGCCGGACCAATCCCGCCCGTACAACATCCAGCTTGAGAAATACGAAGGGCCCCTCGATCTCCTTCTGGATTTGATTCGCAAGCAGGAAATCAATATCCACGACATCCCCATCGCCAAAATCACCGGGCAGTATCTCGATTATCTGCACCATCTCGACGAGCTGGATATCGACGTCTCCGGCGATTTTCTGTACATGGCGGCGACGCTGATTTTTATCAAGTCGAAGATGCTGCTGCCCGTGGACCCGGACGCGCCGCCCGAGGAGCTGGACCCGCGGCGCGAGCTGGTGCATCAATTGCTAGAACACGAGAAGTTCAAGAACGCCGCCCAAATGCTGCACGAAAAGCAGCAGCTCGAGGCCCACGTGTGGTCCAGGCCGGACTTTTCGCTTTACGAGGGCGAAGCGGTCGAGGGCGAGATGGTGGTCTCCGTGCTCGACCTGGTGAGGGTGTTCCAGCAGGTGCTCGAGCGGCGGCGCGAAGAAGTGAAGATCGAGCTGCACCACGAGCGCTTCACCGTGGCGCAGATGATCGAAAAACTTCGCACCCAGCTCTTGACCAGCGAAGATGGAGTTGTCCTGGCAGATTTCTTCGCCGCATGCCCTTCACGGCATGCCATGATTGTTGCGTTTCTGGCGGTCCTGGAAATGGTCAAGCTCCAGGCCGTGTTGCTGGTGCAGAAATCCATGTTTGGAGAGATTCTCTTGCGCAAACACAAGATGTTCGACCTGGTATTTTCCGGAGAGGGAAGTGTTCCCGGCGCGGCAGCCATTGACGGGGAGTACATCTGACCATGACGCGCGAGGAGTTGAAATCGGCGCTGGAAGCCATCATTTACGCCGCCGATGAGCCGGCCACGGTGGCGCAGCTGGCCTCCGCCGCCGGCGCCGATCGCGCCGAAGTGCGCGCTGCGCTCGACGAGCTGGTGGCCGAATACGCTCCGGACAGTCGCGGCATCGCCGTCCGCGAGGTGGCCGGAGGCTTCAAGTTTTACACCAAGGCGCAGCACCACGACGTAGTGCGCAAATTCATCAAGAGCCTGCAGCCCCCGCTGCGCCTGACCATGCCCGCGCTGGAGACTCTGGCGGTGATCGCCTACAAACAGCCGGCCACGCTCCCGGAAATCCAGGAAATCCGCGGCGTCAATTGCAGCGGCGTGATCCAGACGCTGCTGGACAAGAAACTGGTGACCACGGCGGGGCGCAAGGAAGCTCTGGGCCGGCCCATCCTCTACCGCACGACAAAGGAATTTCTGACCCGCTTTGG
The DNA here is from genome assembly GCA_041485165.1 of Terriglobia bacterium. Lineage (GTDB taxonomy): Bacteria > Acidobacteriota > Terriglobia > Acidiferrales > UBA7541 > JAAFGT01. Next base: position 13,254 of record JBGPJC010000056.1, read on the forward strand.
CCTGGCCGACACCGGCGACCTGCCCAGCCAGAAAGAGTTTGAGGCGCTGGCGCGCGCCGCTCTGGGAGCGGAAGCGGGCATGATGCTTGGCGAGCCGGAACAGGAATCGGCGGGCGCAGATGGTGTGGGGGAAGGCGTCGCCGATGCCGGTGGTGGAGAAACCGGCACCGTCGCTTAGTACGGTGCCGGAATAATGTAGTGCTCGTTCCGCCTGGCGGGGCGAGCATTCGATTGCAGGGGCAAAGATGCCCGGCTGAAGCCGGGCGCTACGCGGGAAGGAATCCAACGAGATCATGGAAGAACGCATACAAAAAATAATCTCTCGGGCGGGCATCGCCTCCCGGCGTCACGCAGAAGCGCTGATGCTCGCCGGCGCGGTCACCGTCAACGGCAAAGTGGTGACCGAGCTGGGCAGCAAGGCCGACCCCGCAACCGACCACATCAGCGTGGGCGGCAAGCTGGTTCACGTCCCGGACACGCAGAGTTACTACGTCCTGCACAAACCGCACAACGTGGTCGCAACGATGAGCGATCCGGAGGGCCGCCCTTCGCTGCGCGGATACGTGCATGGGATTTCCGGGCGGATCTTTCCCGTTGGCCGCCTTGAGTTCCACGCTTCGGGTCTCCTCCTGTTGATGAGCGACGGAGAGCTGGCCAACAACCTCCTGCGCGGCTCCGACCACATCCCGCAGACCTACCGGCTCAAACTCAACACGCGCCTGTCGGACGAAGCGGCAAAGAAGGTGGGAATCGCGGCCGGCGCACAGATCCGCCTGGTGAAGGATGCCCCCAACGCGTGGTACGAAATCGAGCTGATGGATGCCAGCCGCGACCGCCTGCGCCGCGCGCTCGCCGAAGAGTCGGTGCAAGTGGAAAAATTCATGCGCGTGCGCTTGGGCGGAATTGACCTGGGAGAATTACCCCCCGGCGCCTATCGCAGTCTTTCGCCGGAGGAGATTGCCCGGCTGGGACGCGCCGCCGAAGGACTCCTGCAGGTGAAGAAAGTCCCGGCGCAAGCCGCGGTGCCGAAACGTCCAACATCTGCGAGACCAAAGTTTCCATTCCGCGGGCGTCCCGGTGCGCGTCCCGGAACTCGCAGCGCGGCTAAACCACCGTGGAAGGGCGCGCATTCCTCAAGTGATCAGCAGTCCCGCCAAGCGGGACGGCCGCAAGGCCGATCAAGTTATCGTCCCTCGTCTCCAGGTGGGCCCAAACCGCCCTGGAAGCGCGCACCGTTCTCGCCGGCGCGGCCTCCAAGTGACCGACAGCCTGGCCAGCAGGCCGGCGAACAAGGACGTCCGCAAGACCGACCAAGTTATCGTCCCTCGTCTCCAGGTGGGCCCAAACCGCCCTGGAAGCGCGCACCGTTTTCGCCGGCACGGCCTCCCGATGACCGACAGCCTTTCAAGCAGGACGGCGAACAAGGACGTGCGCAAGGCCGACCAAGTTATCGTCCCTCGTATCCAGGTGGGCCCAAACCGCCCTGGAAGCGCGCACCGCTTTCGCCGGCACGGCCTCCCGATGACCGACAGCCTTTCAAGCAGGACGGCGAACAAGGACGTGGGCAGGGCCGACCAAGTTATCGTCCCTCTTCTCCAGGTGGGCCCAAACCACCCTGGAAGCGTGCGCCGTTCTCTCCCGCTCGGCCTCCCAATGACCGTCAGCCTGGCAAGCAGGAGGGTGAACAGGGACGTCCGCAGGGCCGTCCAAGTTTTCGTCCCGCGCCTCCTGCTGGGCCCAAACCACCCTGGAAGCGCAAGAAATTCACACGGGACCAGCAGACCGCGGCCCGCGGCCCGGCAAAGCCTAGCCGGCGGGGTAAGAAGCCATTTCGACGGGACGATAAAGGATGAGCGCGCGGCCAATCGAAGAACTGATTCCCGCCTATATCCGCAGCCTGCAACCCTATCAGCCGGGGCGTCCCATCGAAGAGGTGGAGCGCGAGCTGAAAGTGATCGCCGTCAAGCTGGCGTCAAACGAAAATCCGCTGGGGCCATCGCCGCGGGCGATCGCCGCGGCGCGCGATTTTCTCCCTTCGGTGCATCGTTACCCCGATGGAAGCGGCTACTACCTGCGGCGCAAGCTCAGCCAGCGGCTGAGGGTGGGCATGGAGACGCTCATCCTGGGGGACGGCTCCTGCGAGCTGATTGACCTGGCAGCGCGCATGATGCTCGGTGCGGGCGCCGAAGCCATCACCTCGGAGGGCTCCTTCCCGCTTTACTACATCGCCGTGAAAGCCACCGGCGCGCGCCTGGTCTGTGTGCCTTTGCGGGATTACACTTTCGACCTCGATGCTATTGCGCGTGCAGTGACGCCGAAGACTCGGCTGATCTATCTCTCCAATCCCAATAATCCTACCGGCACAATGTTCACCGCCGACGCGCTGGATTCCTTTCTCGCCCGCATTCCTGAAGACATTCTGGTGGTTGTTGACGAGGCCTATTACGAATATGTGGCGCGGGCGGACTACTCGCGGTCGCTCGACTTGCTGCGCGCGGGCAGAAACATTCTGGTGCTGCGCACCTTTTCGAAGATCTACGGCTTGGCCGGGTTGCGCATGGGCTACGGCGCCGGACCCGAGGGCCTGGTGGCCAATATGAACAAGGTGCGCGCACCGTTCAATACCTCGAGCCTCGCGCAAGTGGCCGCACTCGCCGCGCTGGATGACACCGCGCACGTCGAAGCCTCTTTGCAGATGAACCGCGCCGGGCTGGCCCAGCTCGGTGTTGGCCTCGAGGAGATGGGACTTGTGCCGGTGCCCTCGTTGACCAATTTTGTCCTGGTGCCTCTGGGACGCGACGCCAACAAGCTGGCAGACGATCTGCTCGGCCTGGGCGTGATCGTGCGGCCGATGGGCTGGATGGGATTCCCGGAGGCGATCCGCGTCACCGTGGGCACAGCGGCGGAGAACGAGAAGTTCCTGGCGGCCATGAAGCAACTGTGCACGGGGAGCGCCGGCGGTGGCGTTTTAGGCGGCAGCGGCGAGAACCGGCAACCTGCGCGGCAGGGATCGTCCGCGAAGGCTGATCCCATGCGCGAGATACTGGAATCGAGCCGGGTCATCGCCGTTGTGGGGCTCTCCTCGAGCGGCATGCGGCCAAGTTATGGAGTCTCGCAGTACATGCAGTTGGCAGGATATCGCATCATCCCGGTGAACCCGAACCTAGAGGAGGTCCTGGGGGAAAAAGCCTATGCCCGCCTCGAGGACGTCCCGGAGAAAATAGACATCGTGGATGTCTTCCGGCGCCCCGAGCATGTGCCGGAGATTGTTGAGTCGGCGATCCGCATCGGGGCCAAAGCGGTGTGGATGCAGGAGGGCGTGGTGCACTCGGCAGCCGCCGAGCGGGCCCGTCAAGCCGGTCTTTTTGTGGCCATGGACTCCTGCATTCTGAAGGACCACAGGCGGTACTTCCCGTCGGTGCGGTAGGTGCGGCGTCACTCCAGCGGATAGACCACGATGTTGCGCTTGCCGGGAATCATTACACCCACTCTTCGCCCGTCGGGCGAAATCATAAAATCGCGAAAGGTCAGCTCGTGCAGGATAGGAGTGAACTCGCTGTCTGCCAAGCGGACCCACACCAGGCTATCTGAACGGCGCTCCGGCCCGCGCTTGATGAGGATGCGGCGTTCGTCGCGGCTCCACTGGTAGTTTCCGAATGGAACGTGGACCCGGGTGGCCTTTTCGGGTTTGGAGATCTCGCGAATTTCAAGAATCTCGCCGTCGCGGAAATAAGCCATTTTTTCTCCCGAAGGCGAGATGGTCAGCCCGCCGGCGAATCCCTCGATCTCCACCAGTACGCGCCGCACTTGCTTGATCAAGTCGAGCAGGACCACTTTGGGCGCATAGGCCAGCTGGGCGTCGCGCTCGATGGCCACTCCCATGTGGCGCTGGGCGTCCCAGGCGGCTGCGGAATAGAGTGCGTTTACAACTAGCGGGCCGCCGCGCCCGGCAACGGGACGCACAGTATTGATCGTAAACAGGAGCCGGGGTTTCATGGCTTCCAGCAGGTAGACAACAGTCGCTCCATCATCGAGCCAGGCGGCGTTTTCTCCGTTGGGGATGGTGCTGTCCCCACCGGAGATTTTGATTTCCCTGCCGCCGTCATCGAGCAGGAGCGTGGCCACGCCCTCGCGGGTCTCGCCCTGATCATTGACCATCGTGCGGGTCTCCAGCTCGGCGGTGAGCCGCGAGGCGTCCGGGGACCAGCGCAGCGCGCGCACCGTGTAGCTGAAGTCATCCGGGCCGGTCACCAGCTTCTCCCCGTCGACGATGCGGCGCTTCTTCCCGTCCGCAGAAGCGATCCAGATGTCGTCGCGTTGCATCAGGACTTTGTGCTTGTTGAACAGCCGGCGGACGGAAAAAACAATCCGCCCGTCGGGAGCAAAGGCGAAAGCGGTGCATTCCTCGTTGATGGATTGAAGCGGATTGGGCAGAGGTTGCCCCTGGGGCGCGGCGTGCGACGGGGAGCCCGCCGTGGCGATCCACGCAAAGAGCGCGCAACAGGCCAGGCCCGGAAAGTATCGTCGCATGTGGGTCAGCTTCATGGCTTGGGCCGAGTCTTTAGATGCCGAATTTCTTCGAGCCGCTCGCGGAAGCGCGCCTCGCGGCCCTCGCCGGTGGGCTGATAGTAGCGCCGGCCGCGCAGGGATTCCGGCAGGCATTCCATGTCGGTGATTTTGTCTTGGGCATCGTGGGCGTACTGGTAGCCGTGTCCGTAGCCCTGTCCCTTCATGAAATTTGTCACCGCGTTGCGAAGATGCAGGGGCACCGGCTCGGCGGTAGTATTCTGCAAATCTTTTTGTACGGCGCCGTAGGCGGTGTAGGCAGCGTTCGATTTTGGCGCCAGGGAGAGATAGATGGCCGCCTGGGCCAGCGCCAGGTTGCCTTCCGGCGGGCCGAGGAAATCCGCGGCCTGCATGGCGTCGAGCGTGAGACGAAGCGCGCCGAGGTCGGCCAGGCCGATGTCTTCGCTGGCCATGCGTACCATGCGCCGGGCGATGTACAACGGGTCTTCCCCGGACTCCAGCATGCGCACCAGCCAGTAGAGCGCGGCGTCGGGGTCAGAGTTGCGCACCGATTTGTGCAGCGCGGAGATCAGGTTGTAGTGTTCTTCGCCGGTTTTATCGTAGAGCAGAACTTTCTTCTGCAGCGCGCTTTCGAGAATGTCGAAAGTGACCAGGCGGCGCCCATCGGCTCCCGGTGGCGTACCTGCGGCAAGCGCTTCAAGAACGTTGTAAGCGGCGCGGGCGTCGCCATTGGCAAACACGGCGATGCGCTCGAAGAGTTCCGGCGGCATCTCGATGCGGAGAGCGCCAAGGCCGCGCTCGGAATCGGCCAGCGCGCGGCGCAGCAACCCTTCGATCTCGACGGCCCGCAGGGCCTCGAAGCGGTAGACCCTGGTGCGGGAGAGCAGCGGGGCGATGACCTCGAACGAAGGATTCTCAGTGGTCGCGCCAATCAGCAGCACGCTGCCCTGTTCGACGTATGGGAGGAAGGCGTCCTGCTGGGCCTTGTTGAAGCGATGCACCTCGTCGATAAAAACGATGGTCCGCCGGCCAATGCGACGCGCTTTTTCCGCCTGGGCCATCACGTCCTTGATTTCGCGGATGCCGGAGAGCACGGCGCTGAAGGGCAGAAAGTCGGAGCGGGTCATGCGCGCGATGATCCGCGCCAGGGTGGTCTTGCCGCAGCCCGGCGGGCCCCACAGGATCATGGAATGCATCGCGTCGCTTTCGATCTGCACGCGCAACGGACGTCCCGGGCCAAGCAGATGTTCCTGGCCGGCAAACTCATCAAGGGTCTGCGGGCGAAGCCGCTCGGCCAGCGGGCGATCGGCGCCGCTGTTTGGGGAATCGTCCTGTGACTCGGGCTGGCGAAACAGGCTCATGGCCGGCCGAGTCCTTTAATTGCCTTGCCGCGCTGACGGGCAGCTTCGTAGAGCAGCACCGAAGCGGCCACGGCCGCGTTCAAAGATTCGACCCCTGCGGCCAAAGGGATGCGCAGGCGCGCGTAGGCAGCGCTCGCGATTTCGTCAGGCAGGCCCGCCGCCTCGTTGCCGATGAGCAACGCGGCGGGATTCCGCAAGTCGGCCTCCTCTGGGCTCAATTCTCCTGAAAGGGAAGCCGCGTAAACACGCACGTGGGCATCGCCAAGGCGGGCGAGGCACGCCCGCAGCTCCACGCCGGCAATCAGCGGTAGCCGGAAGGCCGAGCCTGCCGATGCCCGCAATGCCTTGGGCGCGAGAGGGTGGGCCGTGCCGCGGCAAGCGACTGCGCCCGTGGCGCCAAACGCTTCTGCCGAGCGGATGGCAGTGCCAACATTGCCGGGATCTTGCACGCCGGCGAGGATGACCACCAGCGGAGTGCCGGCCAGCAAATCTTCCCAGCGGTAGGAACGGGGATGCACAAGCGCGGCAATGCCTTGTGGCGCTTCGGTGCCGGAAGCGCTGGCGAACAGACGATCAGAGCAGCGCAGCAGGCGCACCGCGGCGTCCAAGGGAGGCTTCAACCGAGACAAGTGACGCTCGCCCGCACTGCTCACCAACAAGGCTTCCACGCGAAGCGCCGAGCGGAAAGCCTCTTCTACCAAGCGCGGCCCCTCGACACCGATCGGCGCACCTTCCTCCGGAGTGTCACGAAGCGCCGAGCGGAAGCGTTTGAGCCAGCGATTCTCGCGGCTTTCGATGGTTTCCTGGATTTGTCGAGGGTTGCGCGCGGTTGCCGGCACGATGTCGAGACTAGCAGAGGCGGCAGGGAAGGGTAAAGCGCAGCGGAGGTTTCCTGGAGTGCGGCGGCTCGCCGCCGCCTTGGGTGGTACAGGAGCAAGCCCGTCAGAAAAACGCGGTGGCAAGCCACCGCACTCCAGGGATTCGTAGCCGGTGCAGGTCTACTTTCCGCCCCTGTGGTATTCGCGCCAGCCCGCGTGTAATCTTTGTTCCCGTGGCGCTCTCACCTTTTCCAATTCGGCTGGGTACATCTGAACAGTTCTCCTCCGTCCGCGAATTGCTGCGCCGCGCCAACTACACTGGAGCGGGCGTCGCACCGTTCGTGGATATTGACAACCTGGGCGAGACGGAGATGAAGACGGCGAAGGTAACCGTCCATCCCCATCCCGCAGACTTGCTCAGCCTTCTTATCCAACTGTTTCTCGATGGCTTTTTTGTGCGGGCGGATACCGCGCGCGACCTGCTTTCCATCGCGGAGTTCACCGCGCTCGGCGATCTTGGTTTGGTCACGAAGAACGCCAAAGACGAATCGCTGCTCTACTCGCCCATCAAGCTCTATCCGATCGATCCCCTCTATGTCCTCAGCGACCGCTGGAGCAATCCTGACGGTTCGCTTTTCCGCAGTCTTTCCGACATCCTCTATCCGCCGGTAGGCCCGAACACGAAGCTATTTCTCGAACTCCTTCCGAACTCCCCGTGCGAGGCGTTCCTGGACCTGTGCTCCGGCACAGGAATCGCGGGACTCATCGCTGCATCGCAATATGCGCGGCACGCCTGGGCTTACGACATCACCGAGCGCTGCGCCCATTTTGCGGAATTCAGCCGGCGTCTCAACGGCATCGAGAATTTCTCAACCGGCACCGGAGATCTTTACGAGCCGGCCGGCACGCAGACGTTTGACCGCATCGTCGCGCATCCTCCCTATGTGCCGGTGCTCGAGCCGAAATGGATTTTTTACGGTGGAGGCGAAGACGGCGAGCAGATCACCCGCCGCCTCATCGCCGGCCTGCCGCGCCATCTGCGGCCGGGCGGAGCGCTGCACTGCCTGGCCATGGTCACCGAGCGTGAGGGAGAATCGCTGGAAGAGCGCCTGCGGCAGTGGCTAGGGGGCGCGGGACACGAGTTCGACATCGCGCTGGTCACGCGCAGCAGCATGGATCCCGACCAGTTCGCCGTGGGAACGGTCTTGAAGAACGCAGGAACAGTCAGCGACACGTTGAAATTAAAGGCGCTGTTCCGCGAGTTGAAGGTTTCTGCGCTGATCTACGCCATGATCATAATTCAACGCCGCTCGAGCCGGCGCAATACTTTTACCGTGCGCCGCCACAAGGGTCCGCAAACTTCGCGCGCCGAACACCAGCGGCTGCTGGCGTGGGAAACTGCGTCCGCGGAACCAGGCAGCAGCGATTTGGTCTTGCAGTCGCGGCTCAAAGCCTCCGAGCGCTGCCAGATGCTGGCGCTCCACCGCATCCAGGACGGTGACTGGGTCGCCGCAGGCTACAAGCTGCAGGTCGATTATCCCTTCGAGATGGAAATGCAGATGGAGCCCTGGATCGGTCTCCTCCTCCCGCGCTGCAACGGAACGATGACCGGCGCGGAAATGTTTGCCGCCCTCAAGAAGGATGCTGTCCTCCACGCAAATACCCCGATCGGGGAGTTCGCCGATCTGCTGAAAGTACTGATTTCTGGTGGGTTTCTTCTCCTGGAATCGGCGGCCGGCGGGGTGCAGAGAGATTCCTCGCCCGCCGCGGCGGGCTCGGAATGAGAGCTTGGCGGGGCGGCGAAGCGAGCTTCGCCGAAGAAAAGGGGGGGAAACAAACGAACGTCGCCGTTCAAAGGATTTTTCTATTTCAGGTCCTGTCTCCCGAAGACTTGCTTGAAGGCCTGGTCGAGTTCGCCCAATGCTCGGGCACAGTCGCCGCTGAAGCTCGAGCCGTGCATGACGGCGAGGGTCTTGGGTTTGAGGTCAGCCAGCTTTTGAAGGTTTTTCGAGGTGAGGGGCGTGTAGGGGACATACTCGGCAAGGATTCCCGCCTGGTACTCGCGCATGGCCTGGTGGGAGCGGGCAACCACGTCCGTTTCCGTCAATGGCTCAACGTCACCGGTTTGATGGAAGAGGTCTGAGCACAGCAGCGTCTTCTGGTTTTCCTCAAAAAGCACGCCGGCATCCCAGCCGTGCGGCAGATGCGGCGTCTGGCAGTAGCGGAAGCGGTACTTCCCGGTGGAGAGCAGGTCGCCATCGGCGAGGGCGCGGGCCTCGCGGCCGATGAAATCGTTCACGCTGACCATGGCCCCCACCTGGCTGCACACCACGTCAGCCTGAGGCGCAGCGGCCAGCCATTCGTTGACGGATCCACACTCGTCCGACTCAAAGTGACTGAAGCTGATGTGGCGCAAATCAGACAGGTTGATGAGCTTGGCCACCGCCTCGCGAACCTCCGCAAACATTCCCCTCAGGCCGGTGTGGAACAGCAAGGGTTCCTCGTCTTTGATCAGAAAGTGGTTGAACTGCAGGTCGCCCCAGGGGGCATAAATCGAAATTCGATAAACGTCCGGCGCAATTTCGGTTGTCTTAGCCATGCTAGCCTCCGCAAGCAGGGGTGTCAGCCGGGAATTCCTTATCGGAATCCGGCTGGCGGCAAGTATACACAGAGATGCCGGCCCGCCTAGCTTGATGGCGGGCCGGCGCTACGGTGTCATCGCCAGTCGCGACGGGCCGGAAGGATTTCCGGCATAGGAGAATCACCAGGCAAAGACCCGGCCGGGACAACATCTTGCGGGCGGAGCGCGGCATGTGGTAGCGTCCCGTGCACGAAGATTCTCGATCCCAAAGCCGGAGCGTCAAAGGCGCATCGGCCGGCGAGCTGACGGTTTGTCCGCAGAAATCGTAAGAGTGGCGCCGCAAAATCCGGACGCGCGGCTCATCCATTATGCCGCAGGGTTCATCACCCGCGGCAAGGTGGTGGGTCTTCCCACCGATACGTTTTACGGATTGGCGGCCGACCCCTTCAACCTCTCCGCCGTCGAGCAAATCTACCGCATCAAGGGCCGGCCGGAATCGCGCGCACTGCCCATCCTAGTGAGTTCGATCGAGCAGGCGGCCACCATGGTGAGCGATCTGCCGCCTGGATTTCTTAAGCTGGCGGAAAAATTCTGGCCCGGCGCGCTGACTCTCGTTCTGGAAGCCTCCTACCGCCTACCACTGAAGGTGACCGGGAACACCGGGCGCGTCGCCTTGCGCATGCCGAATTCAGAGGTGGTGTGGAAGGTGATCGAAGCCATCGGCGGGCCGATTACCGGCACCAGCGCAAATCTCTCCGGCCATCCCTCCTGCACCAACGCCGAGCTGCTCTTCCAGCAGCTTGGCGAACGCCTGCCGCTGATCGTGGACGGAGGCGAGACCGGCGCGCTGCTGGCCTCGACCATCGTGGATCTGCGCGATAACGAATGGAAAATCGTCCGCGAGGGGCGGCTCACCGAGCAGGAGATCGCCGACGCGTTGCTCTGAGGGGCGAGCCCGGGCGACACAATTTGCCGAGGATGACCGGGTGGCTTGCGCCGGTGGCACCTGGCAAATTTGCCGGGCGGCCGTGGTAGCTCTCGTACGCCAGTACGGCGAAGGCGAACGCTTCCTTGGCGTCTTCCGGCACACCCAGTTCTCCCGCTCGCAGTATCTCCACGCCAGGCAAGCCCGCCGCGAGTTGCGACACGATGACCGGGTTGTGCGCTCCTCCTCCGGAGACGATCAGGTCGTCAACCTTCACCCGTGGCAGCACCCAGCGCCGCATGGCCTCGAGGATGGTGAGAGGAGTGAGCAGCGTCGTGGTATGGAGGGCGTCCTCGGGGCGGCAGGCGCTCTTGCGGACCCAGTCGAGTGCGCGCTGCGCGAAGGAATGGCCGAACTGTTCGCGTCCCGCCGATTTTGGCGGCCGCACACGGAAGTAAGGGTGCTCGAGCAGAGAAGCGAGAAGCGACGGCTCGAGACGTCCTCCGCGCGCCATTCCCGCGTCGCGGTCGTAGCGCAGGCGCCCGTCGCTGAACCATTGGACCAGCGCGTCAATCAGCATGTTGCCGGGGCCGGTGTCAAAGGCGAATACTTCGCCGGGACGGGCCGCGGCCGGGATGACGGTGATATTGGCGATGCCGCCGACGTTTAGCGCCACCCGCCCTCGCTTGGCGTGGCGATAGAGCAGGTAATCGGCGAAGGGCACCAGTGGCGCTCCCTGTCCGCCGGCGGCGAGATCGGCGGGGCGAAAATCGGCGATGGTGGCGATGCCGGTGCGCTCGGCGATGATGGCGGGCTCGCCGATCTGGAGCGTGGCGGCGATTTTTTTGTGAGCCAGAAACGTCTCGGGATTGCCCTGGTGGTAGACCGTCTGGCCGTGCGAGCCGATCAAGTCCACGGAGCGCGGCGAAACTCCGAAGTGGCGCAGGGCAGAGAGCGCCGCTTGCGCGAAGATCTCCCCCAGCAGCACATTGAGGCGAGCGATTTCCGCGGTGGTGGTTGGCGCACCGCCGGCAACACGAAGGATTGCGGCGCGGGCTGCGCCCAGGAGGGGGCGGCAGTAAAAACCTTCGAGGCGAGTGGTGAGCGCCGGTGGTTTGCCGGAGATGCGCACCAGCGCAGCGTCTATTCCATCCGCAGAAGTGCCGGACATCA
>JBGPJC010000057.1:0-24592 GCA_041485165.1 Terriglobia bacterium
CTCGGCTTCCGCTGGTTTGCAAGTGATGAGGGAGTTCTGGGACGCACCATCTGGGGGGGATTTGGCCGCGATAGCGGCGGCGTTCCCGACAACGCCGAGCGGCTTTACACTCCCTGGCGCGTCAGCCTGGGGGGCCGGGAGATTGCCGGCTTCTTCCGCGACCACTACATCTCCGACCTGGTTGGCTTTGTCTACAGCCGCATGCCACCGGCGGCTGCCGCGGAGGATTTCCATCGCCGCCTCCGCGCCATCGGCGAACGCGTACGGCCCGGCCGCACGCACACCATCTCGGTCATCCTCGATGGCGAAAACGCCTGGGAGTATTTTCCCGGCAACGGCCGCGAGTTCCTGCGGGAATTCTACCGGCGCATTCAGAGCGATCCGGAAATCGTGGCGCTGACCGGCTCGGAGGCGCTGGACCGTGCGGGCCGGCTGCCCACCATCTCGCACGTCGTCCCCGGCTCGTGGATTCAGGCCAATTTTGACATCTGGGCCGGCCATGCGGAGGATGTCCGCGCCTGGGACCTTTTGCGCGACGCCCGCGAGGCATTTGCGCGAGTGCAGCGCGCCGCGGCGGAGAATCCGGCCTCCGCGCCAGCACCGGAGAAGTTCGCCGCCGCGCGCGAATCGCTGCTGGCCGCCGAAGGCAGTGATTGGTGCTGGTGGTACGGCCCGGAGAACAGCTCGGCCAACGACGCAGAATTCGACGCCCTCTACCGCGTTCACTTAACCGAGGTCTACGTCGCTTTGGGCCTGCAGGCGCCGGAGGCGCTGGCGCAGCCCATCAAGCGGGCTCCGGAGGCCGCCTTCACCGAGCCGGCGTCGTCGTATCTGCGAGTCGTCGTGGATGGCCGTGAGACTTCGTACTTCGAGTGGCTGGGCGCGGGACTATATTCCGCCGACCGCCGCGGGGGAGCCATGCACGGCCGCGCGCACTACCTGCACGAGCTGCGCTTCGGCTTTGACGATGACCGTCTCTTCCTGCGCGTGGACTGCTTGCCGGGATCGCTTGCGGCATTGCGCGAGTGCGCCTTCCACATTCGCGTGAAGGCGAAGGAAGAGCTGCGCGTGCTGATTCAAGTGCACGATGGCAAACTTTCGGGATTTGCCGTCGAGCGGGACAACGTGTGTCTGCTCGATGCCGCCAAATTGGTCGCCGTGGCTTTCGGCACCATCCTCGAAGTGGGCATTGCCCGCGAGTTACTGCCGGGCCGTCCGCAGACGGCGCTGGAGATTGGTGTGGCGCTGTGGAACAGCGGTCTCCCTGTGGACCTTCTCCCCGCCGAGGGAGCCCTCAGCGTGGCGCTCGGCGAACAGCAATTCGCCTGGCCGGTCGAATGAGCCACTTTAGCTAGAAAATCTTTACCGCCACGTCGCGCGGCCGCAAGCCTACCGGAATCAGGGTCATCAAACTGTTGGTTCGGGTGCGGATGACCGCCAAATCGTTCGAGCCCTCGTTGACCACCAGCAGCAGGTTGTCCTCTGGCGTGAGCCGTGCGGCCAGCGGGCGCTGTCCGACGGAGATGGGACGCTCGACGCGGCGGACGGCGACATAAACGGGAGCAACGCGGCCCGCGGCGGTGTCGGTGATGTAGAGAATGCCGCGCTCGGCGCTGAGGGCGCCTTGCGCGGGAGAACTGCCGATGACCACGTGGTCGCCGGTTTCATTCCGCCAGGTGTCAATCACGTCCAGGCCGTTCGATTCGGTGAGCACGTACAGTTCGCCGCCGTCGGCGGAGAGGATCAGGTCGCGCGGGCGGCCGCTGACCTGCAAGTTGACCAGCAACGCCTTGCGTCGCAAGTCCACCACGGAAACCCAGTTCGCGCCTCCCGAAGCGATAAACGCCTTCGAGCTGTCCGGCAGGACGGCGATGCTCTCCGGCTCCGCTGATACGGGGACATCGCCGAGCGGCGCGAGGGTGGCGGAATCCAGAAGGGCCAGGGAATTGTTGCCGCGGCGGGAGACCAGCAGCATTTTCCCATCCGGCGTGGCGCGCACCAGCCAGGGCCGCCCGGCGATGCGCGCGCGGGCGACAATGCTGCGCGACGCGCAGTCAATCGCCGAGACGGTGCCGGCGCCGGAAGCGGCGACGTAGGCGCGGCGACCGTCGGGAGAGAACTCGAGAGCGAACGGAGCGGCGCCGACCGGGATTTGAGCCACCACCGCGTTCCTGCGGGCGTCAATGATCCAGGCAATGCCGGCATCGGTGCTGACGCCCCACACTTCGTCGCGTAGCGGATGCGCGCGGATGCCGGAAGGCGAGGGCCCCACAACAATCTGGCCGCGCGCGGCCAGCGCCACCAGGTCCACCACGGTGACGCTGGATTCGCGCGTGTTGGCTACATAAGCGTAAAGATGCAGGCCGGGACGCAGCACGGGGATGCTGCGCTCATGGGCGATCTCCCGCGCTGCGCCCGCCAGGATCAGCAATAGCGCAAAGAAGAGACGCTTGTTGATGCGTCGAAGAATGTTCATGTCTGCGCCGCCAGCCCGCCACGGCGGCGGGTCCCGGCGGCCCTGTGCCTCAGTTCACGGAGCGATGCAAGATCGCGGCGATCTGCCGCACCTCGGCCAGCAAGTGCACCAATTCCTCAGGAAGAATTGCTTGCGTGCCGTCGGACAGCGCGGTGGCCGGATCGTGGTGCACCTCGACCAGCAAGCCGTCGGCGCCGGCGGCAACCGCCGCGCGCGAAAGCGGCAGCACCTTGCTGCGTTTCCCGGTGCCGTGGCTGGGGTCAACCAGGATGGGCAGGTGGCTGCGCGCCTTGACCGCCGGAATCACCGCCAGGTCCAGCGTATTGCGCGTAAAGTCGCTGAAGGTGCGCACGCCGCGCTCGCACAGGACCACGTTGTAGTTGCCTTCGGCCATCACGTATTCCGCGGCCATCAGGAATTCATCCAGCGTCGCCGCCATCCCGCGCTTAAGAAGAATGGGCTTGCGCGCGCGGCCGGCCCGCCGCAGGAGGGAGAAATTCTGCATGTTGCGCGCGCCGATCTGGATCACATCGGCATACTGCTCGACCAGGTCAAGTGTTTCGCTGTCGATCGCTTCCGTGACGATGCCCAGGCCGAACTCGCTGCGTATCTCGGCGAGGATCTTCAATCCCGGCTCGCCCAGGCCTTGAAAGCTGTATGGCGAAGTGCGCGGTTTGTAAGCGCCGCCGCGGATGAGCTTGCAGCCCGAATCGCGGATGTGCCGGGCGACGGCAAAAGCCTGCTCGCGGCTTTCGATGGCGCAGGGGCCGGCAATCATGGCCACGTGCTGGCCACCGATGTCCACATCACCTAGCGGAGTCGCGATGCGAACAATCGTATCTTCTGGTTTGAGCTCACGGCTGACCAGCTTGTATGGCTTGCTGACGGGAATGCATTCCGCCACGCCGGGCAGCGATTCGAGGATGCCCAGGTCCACAGCGCCTTTGTTGCCGGTGATGCCGATGGCCGTGCGCAACGAACCGGGAATGGCGTGGGCCTTGAGGCCGAGTTGCTCAATTCGCGCGCAGACGCCGCGAATTTGCTCCTCTGTGGCTTGCGCCTGCATGACTACCAGCATGAATTAACCCTAGTCCAGCGAGAATGGATGCTCCGCCGGAGGCTACGAAACGCTACAGTGTACCCTCGCGGCGAGATGCTCCGCAAATCGGCGGTCGTAGGGGCGAGGCTTGCCTCGCCCTCTTTGATTGCTCCACGCTTCCCGGGCGGGGCAAGCCCCGCCCCTACGAACCCGGGAAAATTGCCGACGATTGCGGCGTTCGGATAGAATTGATTGTTTATCAAGCGGCATCGGGACCAAGCATGGCCACCACGCCAATCAACAGCACGACAGAACACGCCGAGCGGCTGGAGATACCATCGCCCGGCACTGCTTCGGGGTCATGGGCCGATGGGCGGCCGCGGATCGGAATACACACCTCCACCGCCGGGGAAGCGAGCCGCGCGCTGGACATCGCTTATGGCCTGGGCTGCACGGCGCTACAGATATTCTCCGGAAGCCCGCGGATGTGGCCGCGCGGAGGTCAGCGCGGCGTGGCTCCTGAGGTCGCGGAAAAGTTTCGCTCGCGGCGCGTCGAGCTGAGTCTGGGGCCGGTGGCGATTCACGCGAATTATTTGATCAACCTGGCGTCGAGCGATCCGGCGCTCTGGGAGCGCTCGGTGGCCGCCTTCCGCGATGAGCTGCTGCGTGGCGCGGCATTGGGAGCGGAATACCTGATTGTCCATCCCGGTTCGGCGCGGGGCGGGGAGATGTCGCAGGCGATAGAAAATGTAGCCGCGGGAATCTCCCGAGCGGCAAAAGATCTCCCCTCTGGCGCGCCGCGCGTCCTCCTGGAGAACACCGCGGGCCAGGGCTCGTGCGTCGGCTCGCGCCTGCAAGAACTGCGGCAGATTCTGGACGGTTGCCGCGCGCGCGGCGTGGCACCCCATCCGGGAGTATGCCTGGACACTGCACACCTCCTCGCCGCGGGGTACGAAATCCGCACCACCGATGGGCTTGAGGCGACGCTCGATGCCGTCGAGCAGATCATCGGGCTTGCCAACGTGCGGGTGATTCACTGCAATGACTCGAAGGCAGCCTTCGGCTCCCGGCGCGATCGCCATGAGCACATTGGCAAGGGCCACATTGGGCGCGAAGCCTTTGGGCGCATCCTGAACCACCCGCGCTTACAATGCGACGGCCGCGCATTTTTGCTCGAGACGCCCATTGATCGCCCGGGCGACGACCGGCGAAACGTGCGCGCGCTGTGGAGCCTGCTCGGCCTGCCCGCACCTGCCGTCGAGCGGAAGAAGTTGCCGCGCGTCCGTACGCAGGGCCCGCGGCGCAAGCGCGCCGCCAATCATCGCGGAAAGCCGAAAGGCGCCAGAGCGAGGACCAAGAGGAGATCCAGGTGAAGGAGTATCAGCCCCAGGAGATCGAGCTGCGCTGGCAAAAGGTGTGGGAGGAACAGGGCGCTTTCCACGCGGATATGGACCCTGCGCGCCAGAAGTATTACGTCCTGGAGATGCTGCCCTATCCCTCCGGCACGCTGCACATGGGGCACATGCGCAACTACACCATCGGCGATGCCGTGGCGCGCTTCCGGCGACTGCGCGGTTACAACGTGATCCACCCCATGGGTTGGGACTCGTTCGGCCTGCCGGCGGAAAACGCCGCCATTGAGCGCGGCATCCATCCGCGCGAGTGGACCAACGCCAATATCGCCGAGATCAAGCGCGCCTGCATACGCTTTGGTTTCAGCTACGACTGGCGGCGGGAGATTTCGTCCTGCGAACCGGAATACTACCGCTGGAACCAGTGGATTTTTCTGCGCATGCTGGAAAAAGGCCTGGCCTATCGCAAGCGCAGCCTGGTCAACTGGTGCCCGAAATGCCAGACGGTGCAGGCCAACGAGCAGGTGGTCAACGGTTGCTGCTGGCGGCATGAAGACACTCCGGTGGAAGCCAAGGAAATCGAACAGTGGTTCCTGCGCATCACGCAATATGCCGACCAGTTGCTCGACGACTTCGCGCCGATCGAAGCGGGCTGGCCGGAGCGAGTCGTCGCCATGCAGCGAAATTGGATCGGGAAATCTACAGGCGCGCGCGTGCGCTTCGCTCTAGCCGGGACGCTGCACAAGAGCGTGGAGGTATTCACCACGCGCATAGACACGATTTATGGCGCGACAGCGGTGATCCTGGCGCCGGACCATCCGCTGCTGTCTGAATTGCTCGCCGGTCATGCTCAACAGACCGCGCTGGAAGCCGAAGCTCGGCGTCTGCGGCAGCAGGGAATGCGCGCCGCGGACCTGGAGACCGCGGAGAAGGAAGGTTTCCCGACCGGCCGCGATGCTGTGAACCCGTTCAACGGCGAGCGTCTGCCGATCTGGGTCGCCAACTTCATCCTCTCCGGATATGGCACCGGCGCGGTGATGGCCGTACCCGCAGGCGACCAGCGCGACTTCGAGTTCTGCAAGAAATACAATTTACCCATCCGCGTCGTGGTGCAACCCAGCGGCGGCCCGCCCATCGCCGTAGAGACCATGGCAGAAGCTTTCACCGGCTACGGCGTGAGCGTAAATTCCGGAGCGTACAGTGGGCTGACGTCCGAAGAAGCCATCCGCAGGATGACCGCCGACGCCGTGGCGCGCGGGTTCGGCCAGAGCCAAACCATTTTTCGGCTGAAGGACTGGGGAATTTCCCGGCAGCGTTATTGGGGAACGCCTATCCCTGTGGTGCACTGCGCAAAATGCGGCATTGTCGCCGTGCCCGACGCCGACCTGCCGGTGCTGCTCCCCGCTCAGGTGGCGATTACCGCACGGGGCAGACCGCCGCTCGAAACCGTGCCGGAATTCGTAAATGTAAAGTGCCCGAAGTGCGGCGAGGCGGCGCGGCGGGAAACCGACACGATGGATACGTTCTTCGATTCCTCGTGGTATTTCTATCGTTATGCGGATCCGAAAAATACTCGCGCGCCGTTTGACCCCCAGATCACCCGCTACTGGAACCCGGTGGACCAGTACATTGGCGGGATTACTCACGCCATCCTGCACCTGATGTATGCGCGGTTTTTCTGCAAGGTGATGCGCGACCTGGGGCTGCTCGATCATTCTGAGCCATTCACGCGGCTGTTCTGCCAGGGCATGGTGCTCAAGGGCGGGACAGCGATGTCCAAGTCGAAAGGAAACGTGGTTGGCGCGCTGGACATGGCCGATAGCTATGGCTGCGACACGGCGCGACTCTACACGCTCTTCGCCGCGCCGCCGGAAAAAGACCTGGAGTGGAACGAGCAGGGCATCGAGGGATGCTGGCGCTTCCTGCAAAAGGCCTTTCGCATCGTGGCCGGCAACTGCGACTGGCTGCGCGGCGCGGCCTCCGCCGGGACGGCGTTCGACCTGGGCGCGGCGACGGAAAAGGAAAAGGCGCTGCTGCGCCGCGCGCATCAGACGCTCAGGCGCATCACCAGCGACTACGAATCACGCTGGCATTTCAACACCTGCGTCGCCTTGCTGATGGAAATGACCAACGAGCTGCAGTCCGCCGAGCCGCTGGAGAAAAACCTCCATCCTCTCGTGGCGCGGCAGGTGCTGGAGATGTTTGTGCTCATGCTCGCGCCCATGGCACCGCACATCGCAGAAGAGTTCTGGGAGATGCTGGGCCGGGAGGGAGGGATCGGCAGCGCGGCGTGGCCGGTCTTTGACCAGGAGCTGGCGCGGGAGGAGATGGTCGAAGTGGTCCTGCAAGTCAACGGGCGGGTGCGCGGGCGTTTGCAGGTGGAGACGGGTCTGGGCGAGGAAGAGTTGGTTCGTCGCGCGATGCATGACAAGAAGGTGGCGCCGTGGCTGGACGGGAAACGCGTGGTGAAGAGGATTGTGGTGCCGGATAAGCTGGTGAATATTGTGGTGGCGTAGGGGCACGGCATGCCGTGCCCTGAATAAAAAACGGAATTTACACAGAGGACACGTAGAAACGGAAAGCACAGAGAAGAGATAAGATAAGAAGAAAAGAGAAGGAGCCGGCCAGAGGCCGGCGTTACGGGAGAGTCATGAGTGTACGCGGCGGAATCGTCATACTGGACTTTGGTTCGCAGTACACCCAGCTCATCGCGCGGCGCATCCGCGAGCAGGAAGTGTTCAGCGCGGTCCTGCCGTGCACGGCGAAGCTGGAAGAGGTTCAGCGGTACGATCCGGTAGGTGTAGTTCTCTCCGGCGGGCCAAACTCGGTCTACGACCCTTCGGCGCCGGTGTGCGATCCGCGGGTGCTGGAGCTGGGCCTCCCGGTGCTCGGTATCTGCTACGGCATGCAATGGATCGCGCACGCGCTGGGCGGGCGCGTGGAGCGCGCCGAGCGGCGCGAGTACGGCCCGGCGCAACTCGAGATCCTGGATGGCTCGGCGCTGTTCGCCGGTCTCCCTTTGCGGCTGAACACCTGGAACAGTCACGGCGACCACGTCCTGGAGCTGCCCAAGGGTTTCCACATCACCGCGAGAACGGATAACGCGCTGGCCGCGGCCGAAGACCCGCAGCGCAAGATCTATGCGGTGGAATTTCATCCCGAGGTGCGGCACACCGAACACGGGGAAGAGATCCTGCGGAACTTCGTGTTTGGCATCTGCGGCGCGCGGCCGAACTGGAGCGGGCAGGCCTTCATAGCCGAAACCGTCGAGGCCATCCGGCGGCGCGTGGGGAGCGCCAAAGCATTGTGCGCGCTTTCCGGCGGAGTGGATTCCGCGGTTGCCGCGGTGCTGGTGCAACGCGCCATCGGCGACCGGCTGACCAACGTTTTCGTGGACACCGGGCTGCTTCGCAAGAATGAGTTTCAACAGACCATCGAGTTGCTGAGCGGCCGGATGGGGCTCCGAGTGACCGGAGTGGATGCGTCCGCGCGCTTCCTCGCAAGGCTGGCCGGGGTCAGCGACCCGGAAGAAAAGCGGCGGCGCATCGGGCACGAATTTATCGCCGTCTTCGCCGACGAGGCGCGCAAGCTGGGGGAAGTGGGCTTCCTGGTGCAGGGGACGCTATATCCCGATGTGATCGAATCGGTCTCCGTGCGCGGGCCGTCGCAAACCATCAAGACGCATCACAACGTCGGAGGCCTGCCGGAAGACTTGCCCTTCGAGCTGATCGAGCCGCTGCGCGACCTGTTCAAGGACGAAGTGCGGCGCATCGGCAGGGAACTCGGCCTCCCCGAGGAGATGCTGACCAAGCATCCGTTCCCCGGCCCGGGCCTGGCGGTGCGCGTGCTGGGGGAAGTGACCCCGGAGAAACTGGCATTGTTGCGCGAGGCTGATGCCATCGTGGTGGAAGAGATTCGCCGCGCAGGACTTTATGAAAAGGTGTGGCAGGCGTTTGCCGTGCTGCTGCCGGTGCAAAGCGTCGGGGTGATGGGCGACGAGCGCACCTACGGAAGCACGATCGCGGTGCGTGTGGTGGAGTCAGAAGATGCCATGACCGCGCAGTGGTCGCACCTGCCCGGTGAAGTCCTGGCGCGAATATCCGCTCGCATCGTGAACGAGGTGCGCGGCGTCAACCGCGTGGTCTACGACATCAGCTCCAAGCCGCCCGGTACTATCGAATGGGAATAGTTTGGGGAGTCCCAGCATTTCGGTCCAAACACGCTTAATCTATTTGACAGAGGCGCATTCCAATGACCATCCGGGTTGAACTCAACCCCGAGACCGAAGCTCGCCTCGCCGCCGAGGCACGCGCTCAAGGCTTACCTTTGGAACAGGTAGCCGCACGGCTTCTTAAAGAAGCTTTGACCGGACATTCGTTGTCTCGCGGCCAGATGAGTCTTGAGGAATTTCATCGCATGCTTGACGCTATGGCGGATGGGTCCGAAAAACTGCCAGATTTGCCCACCGAGAGCTTTTCGCGCGAAAGCTTCTACGAGGACCGGCTAGATGGCAGAGACGCCGTACCTCGTCGATAGCAACATCCTTCTCCGCTGGGTGAAAACCGACCACCGCGATTATCCGGCCGTAGTCTCAGCCAGCGACGCCATTCTTCGGCATGACGGCGTGCTCTGCTATACGTCCCAGAATGTTGCAGAATTTTGGAACGCTTGTACTCGCCCCGTGGATCGCAATGGCTACGGCCTTTCACCTCAAGACACAGACCGCCGGGCAAGGTCTTTCGAGGAAAAACTCCGCCTTCTCCCGGACAGCCTGGCCGTACACGAGAAGTGGCGCAAACTCCTGGTAACGCATAGCGTCTCTGGCGCGCAGGTTCATGACGCGCGCTTGGTGGCGGCGATGCTCGTGCATGGCGTCAAGCGCATTCTGACGTTCATCGACAAGGACTTTGCTCGGTACACTGAAATTGAAGTGGTGCACCCGCGCAGTGTTTCTATTGCGTAGCGGCTGCCCGCCGAGGTGCTGGGACGCATCTCCGCCCGCATCGTGAACGAGGTGCGGGGAGTCAACCGCGTGATCTACGACATCAGCTCAAAACCGCCGGGGCTGTATGTCGGCAAGCGCGTGCCTGATGAATTCCGCAAGCGTGGCGCTGCGAATCCAATCAAATACACGTGGAGAGTGTAGAGAACGAAGGCGGGTGGCGGGGCCTGACACATCGAGGTCACGGTGCCCCTCGTTTCAGTCCTCGCCGGTGAGTTCCTGAAGTGGTATCTTCTCATCGATGGACGCTGTCAAGAAGAGAGAGAGTAGAACGGCCGGGCCAACCGCCGAGTCGGTTCCTACCCCGCTCTTCAATCTGCACGATCTCGTTCCTCCCGAAGCACTCCCGATCGGCGACGTCCAGAAAGACATACCACGAATCGCTAAAGATCCGGTGCTGGTTAATCTCATCGAACACAAGATTGAGGATGTTCCAACCGCACATTCCCTGTATCTCGGCGACGCACGCAATATGATCACTCTCGGTTCTGAGAGTGTGCATCTGATTCTAACTTCTCCACCGTATTGGACTCTGAAAGAGTATCGCCGCGGAGAGGGCCAACTCGGGCACATCGAGGGCTACGAAGAATTCCTCGACGAATTGGAAAGAGTCTGGAAACACTGTTTCAGAGTCCTTGTTCCAGGGGGGCGCCTGATTTGCGTAGTGGGAGATGTGTGCTTGTCTCGCCGGGAAAACGCTGGCCGCCACACTGTCGTGCCCCTGCATGCATCTATCCAGGAGCGATGCCGAAAGCTGGGCTTCGATAATCTGGCCACTATCATCTGGCATAAGATCTCAAATGCCGCTTATGAGGTCGAGAATGGTTCCGGTTTCCTCGGAAAGCCGTACGAGCCAAATGCAGTGATAAAGAACGACATCGAATTCATCCTAATGGAGAGAAAGCCCGGCGGTTATCGTGCTCCGGACATTCCAACCAAAATCCTCAGCATCATCTCTGCCGAAAACCACCAGAAATGGTTCCAGCAGATCTGGACTGGCTTGACCGGGGCCTCGACAAAGTACCACCCCGCGCCCTTCCCGCTCGAGCTCGCAGAAAGGCTCATCCGCATGTTTAGCTTTGTTGGCGACACCGTGCTCGATCCATTCATGGGCACAGGGACCACCACCGTCGCCGCCGCCAAGTGGGGCAGAAACAGTATTGGTTTCGAAGTGGACAGCCATTACTACAAATTGGCCGAACAGAGGATCGCCAGGGATATTTCTTCGCTCTTTCGCAAGACGACGATCCGCATCCTGAGCGCGTAGCCCCCGTCTGAGATGCCGACCAACCCCGACTTCGATAAGAAACTGCGCCGGGCAATCCGCCATTTCTGGGCGACCCGGAAATCTCAAGCCATAAATCAAGGCTCCGCGAAAGGCGTTCGCGACGCAGGGGCGCGAACCGCTGTCACCGGTGGCCGTCAGATGGACGGCTTCATCACTCTCGTGCGAGATCTTCTATGCGAGAACGGCCTGCCCAAGGCCCAAGTCTTTTGCAGAGAGGCGAACGAGCTTCCCGGCTGGTATCGACCCGAAAAGCAGTGGGACTTGTTGGTCGTCGCCGATAAGCGTCTTCTCGCGTGCATCGAATTCAAATCTCAGGTTGGTTCCTTCGGAAACAATTATAACAATCGGACAGAAGAAGCGATCGGGAGCGCAACTGATATCCTCGCTGCATACGAAAGAGGAGCCTTTTCACCAGCTAGTCGGCCATGGCTCGGCTATCTAATGCTTCTCGAGGATGCTCCTGGTTCCACGCACCCGGTGAAGAGCCGCGAACCGCACTTCAGAATCTTCCCCGAATTCAGGGACTCGTCGTATGAGCTGCGATACAGAATCCTCCTGACAAAGCTGGTGCGTGCGCAACTCTACGACTCGGCCTGCTTTCTGCTTTCCGATGCACGGGGCGGCCGCAAGGGAAGCTACCGCGAGCCGGACCCGGAGTTGAGCTTCCAGGGTTTTGTTGCCTCGCTTCTCGGTCGTGCCATCGCCTTTGCAAAGACGCGGAAAGCAGATTAATCCGCAACCGGCAGGTGGCCCGGACGGCAAGTGACGAGATGAATCTGGGTCCCTCAACTTACCGCGCAGCGAGGGAAACGCCTCTTAGTAGAGTGTCATGATTAGTAGAGTCTTGCGAGTAGAGCTTCGAAGTCTCCCCGCCATCCACCGCCAGGACTGCTCCATTCACAAAACTAGCGGCATCCGAGCACAACCACGTGATGGCCTCACGCCCAGTGACTAGGGGCCAGTGGTCAGTGGCGAGCGGAGAGAGGAAACCGGAGCGCAGGCCGCAGGCCGGCCAATGGAGGTCCGCCAGCTGGCGGCTGGCAGGCGTAGGGCGGGCCGCCGAAGTGATTCTTAGTCTTGGTTCGACGGATGGCGTAAAGCAGTCTCAACCGAATCGCTCGGGTGTATACTCTCCGAGTCCGCGCAGCCAAAACCGAAATCCTGGCCAGGGGACTGCAGTTCGTATTTTTCATCACCAATCCACGAATGAATTGGCCCACAAATAATTTGGAGGAACCATGCCCAAGAAGCCGACCACCGCTGATGCTCAACTGATTCTTCAACTGTATGATCTCCGCCGGGAAGCGGAGATGCGCAAAGCCCGCAACTGGGTGACCATGCAGTTCTGGCCGCAGAGCGCCGACGACTGTATCAAGGTGGGATCCGCGTTCGGTACCCAGGAGAACGCATGGCTGCGGCAGGTGACCAGTTACTGGGATATGGTGGCCGCGTTTGTGCTGCATGGCGCGCTGAATGAGCAACTGTTTTTTGCGCCGGGTGTTGGCAATGAAATGCTGTTCGTTTTTGCCAAGGTGCACCCGTTCCTGAAGGAAATCCGTGAGAAAACGCAGAGTCCCGCTGCGTTTGCCACCGTAGAAAAGATCATCAACAAGAGCAAGAGCACCCGGGAGCGATTTGCGGTGATCTCCAAGCGGGTGGAGGCGATGCGGAAAGCACGGGCGGCGTAGGTTCTGGTTAGGGAAAACGTCATTCAGTCGGCGTGAACCGGCTCGTGGCATTTCAGCCGGGGAAGTCCTTTGATGGATTTCCCGGCCTTCTTCTGGGCCCGCCGCAGCTCATAGAGACTCTGTAGATTGAGCCAAAACTGCGCGCTCGTGCCAAAGAAATGAGCGAGGCGCAGAGCGGTGTCGCCGGTAATAGCGCGCGTCCCATTCAAGATTTGCGTCACGCGATTGGTCGGTACGTCGATCTTTCGCGCCAGTTCAGCCGCGCTCATATCGAGTGCTTCCAGTTCTTCGGCCAAGTGTTCACCCGGATGAATAGCAGGGATTGCCATAGCGACTCTCCTGTCCTAATCTTCTCATCGATCAACGCCGTCAAGAAGAAAGAGTAGAAAGACTGGGCCGCCCGCCGGGAGCGTTTTGGCAGCATGCTGCGAACGATCGCTATGCTGCCGCAGCCGGACGGTAGCGAACCAGGAGAGACAGCGAATCGAGCGCTCCGAAGTGATCCAGTCGGGACAAGTGTCAGCGGCCAGGCAGGTTGGAGGCAAGAAACAGACCAAACAAGTCAGCGGAACTGCCCAACGAGCCGCACTGGCCACCTAACTGTGGCCACGGTGATCCGAGCTTGACACCAGAGGGCGGCGGGCATTTGGTTTCGCGCAGAGATGGGGTTGAAACCGGAAATTCCAGACAAATGTGTGCTAGAACGGACAGACACGCGTCGTCGCCTCTTCTACCCTTATAGGCTAGTAGTTCGCAGAGTCAGGACAGGACGCGGCCAGAGAGATGCTCGAGGAGGAAGAGTTGAAATCTTCTAGAAACGGTGAAAGCGGTTCCGGCAAGACGATTCTCGTACTCGCTGTTCTGGTGCTTGTCGGGGGAGCGGTCTACTTTATCTCTACTCGAACTTCGTCTTTTCAGAACGTATTTTCCTCCATTAAGGAATCAACGCAAGACGCGGCTACAACATCCAGGGTGCGCACCGCCCTGCTCCTGTCGAAACAAGTATCTCCCTTCGACATCAAAGTGGAAACAATCCAGGGCGAAGTTACCTTGCAGGGTCAGGTGCCTTCGGAACAAGTCAAGACCGTCGCCGGTGCGATCGCTCAGGATACGTCGGGCGTAAAACAAGTGCACAACAATCTGAGTGTCAACGCTTCGACGGAGCGCAATCCTGATAGGGAGCACCTCATTGAACGGGTGGCGGATCTGGAAATCAAGACTCTAGTCACCGATGCTCTTTCGAAAAATGCCGATTTGGCGGAAAAACACATCGCCGCGGAAGTAAAAAACCGAACGGTGACTCTCAACGGAACGGTCCAGACAGTCGCTCAGAAATACACCGCGGACCAAATCGCATGGCAGGTTCCGGGCGTCCAGGGCCTCACGGATAATCTGAGCGTCGCCGATGCCCAGGCGGTGCCGGAGAGTGCTGACGATAAGCTTGCGCGGCGCGTGGAGTTTGAACTCTACTCCACAAAGGCAATTCCTCTGAAGACCGTGCAAATCCACGCCGATAACGGCGTCGTTACCCTGACCGGCACAGTTCAGTCCCGTGCGGAAAAACTGTTGGCGGAAAAGACCGCTCAATCCGTTGCGGGCGTTCGCCAAGTTGTGAATAGGCTGGCTGTACCAGAGGAAATGTAGCCGACTGCCCCCTGCGCCCGCCTTGCGCGTTGGGATTCTGACGGGTAAAGGCGACGCGTCAGAAAGATCCCGTAGGATAACGGCATTGGCCGGTGGCCCGGAGGCAAAGTGAAGAGATGAATTTAGGTACCCCGCACGTCGGGTTTACGTGTGTGGACTTTCTTGGTCCCTCTCTGTGTCGCGCTTGGTCTTGTCCTCGAAACGCTGGTTAGTAGAGTGTTATCATTAGTAGAATCTTGCTAGCAAAGCTTCGAAGTCTCCCCGCCATCCACCGGCAGGACTGCTCCGTTTACAAAGCGGGCGGCATCCGAGCACAACCACGTAATCGCCTCCGCAATCTCTTCAGCCTCGCCAAGCCGGTTCATGGCGTTGTATCTGCTGATCTCCAACTAAGCTCACATCACGGTTAACCTCGAACCGTGTTAAAGTTCTTACATGGAGATCACCGTTAAGATTCCTGAGGGACTCGCCGCCCAAGCCAAAGCACGTGGGTTGCAGGTCGAGGCTTACATCGAAGAGCTTCTAGCACGGCAACCGGGAGCGCAGCCCCCGGTGACCGGGCGGCCACGCACGCCGGGAGAGATTCGCGCCTGGCTGGATTCGCTGGCGCAGTTTTCCGAAAAGATTCCGGCACTGCCAGAGACCATCTCCCGCGAGTGGATTTATCAGGAACACAGCTAGATGGCGATTGCTTCGTGTCTGGTTGATACGAACATTCTCCTGCGCATCACACGACGCTCCGATCCTCAGCACAAAGTGGTGGATACGGCTCTCGCGCGACTGGCGGGACAGGGTACAACTCTCTACTACACGCATCAAAACATCGCCGAACTGTGGAACACGATGACGCGGCCCATTGACCACAATGGTCTTGGTTTAGCTGCCGGGGAAGCCGAGCGTGAAGTGTCTGCAATCGAAGCGGGCATGAGCTTGCTGCCAGACAGCGAGGCAGTTTATCGGCAGTGGAGAAGAATCGTCGTGGAGCACAGTGTCTCAGGAGTTCAGGTGCACGATGCCCGCTTGGCAGCGGCAATGTACGTTCACGGCGTCGGCCACATCCTGACCATGAACGTCACAGACTTCGGCCGTTTCGACGGACTCACCGCGGTACATCCAGAAAGCATTTAAGGCGGCTGTCCAGGGAGGTTTAGGCAGGGCGGCCTAAACAAGAGGGCGTACTGTGCGACAATGAAAGAGCACGCTGGAGAAAAAGCTCCACCGCCAGCCGGAACGGCCGGGCAAACCCCCTGGGGAAAAGAGACGGAAGGGTGCCAGAATGAAACAGCCGCCAGCAGAGACACTTCCGCTGGCGGCTGAACGAAACTAAGCGCCGGCCGAATCCTTAGCGCTGGGCCAGCTTCTGCGCCATGTACAGCAGGAGTTTCCGGTCGGGTTCCTCGATCTTGCCCAGGAGACGCCGGAAGCGGTTGAGGAAGCGAGCTTCCTTCCCGCTGTTTCCCCAGACGATTTGGTCTGAGGAATGGCGCTTGGGCAGACGGGGCAACTCGGGCGGCTCTTCTCCGTCATAGAAGAGCTGGTAGAGTGGCACCTCGAGGGCGCGAGCGATCTTTTCGATCGTTTCAATGGCCGGCACGGTGTGGCCGTTTTCAACGCGAGAGATGTAACACCGTAGAAGCCCGGTGCGCTTCTCGATATCTCCCTGAGAGAGTTCTTTGGTTTCGCGCAGGGCGCGAATGCGGTCGCCGATAATCATGTGGGTATTACAGCATAAGACCAGAACACGGGCAAGCGGCAAGTGTGAATTTAATGTGTGGTGAAACCGGAAGCCGATGGGTTACGTCTTTAAGCCAGAAGTGAGCGCAACGCTCGTAGAACGGTCTGATCAGGGGGCCGGGCGACGGGCCCTGCACGTGGATGTGGCGGAAAGGGATTGCATCCGCCGCGCCCAGGGCGGGGACGTCTCGGCCTACGAGGAACTGGTGCGCAAACACCAGAAGCGCGTGATGGGAATAGTCGGTGGAATTCTGAGGTGGCACGACGACATTGAAGACGTCGCCCAGCAGGTCTTCCTCAAAGTGTACCTGGCGCTGAAGCGTTTCGACGGGCGCTCGAGCTTCGCCACGTGGATTTACAAGATCACGGTAAATGAGACCTACGACCACCTGCGCAAAAAGCGCGCCAGAAAGCTGGTTTACGAATCCGATTTGAGCGAAGAGCAGGAAGAGCAAATGCGGCGGACGCGCCGCACCGGCACCGGCGGTCTGCCCGAGCCTCATACCCTGGAGCGCATGGAAGCGCGCCAGGTGGTAGATGGCCTGCTCGCCGAGCTTGTCCCCGAGGACCGCGCCATGCTGGTGCTGAAGGAAGTGGAAGGATTTTCCGTGGAAGAGATCGGCCAGATGCTTGGCCAGAATGTGAATACGGTGAAGGTGAGGATGTTTCGCGCCCGGCGGCGCCTTGCTGACCTGCACCGCAAACGTTACGGGCCTCGCGGACGCCGTGCTGGCGGGACCCAGGAGTGTGAAAGCCAATGAGCAGGGGATGGAAAGAACGCTGGGGGTGCCGCCGCTTTGAAGCGCACCTCGAGGACCGCCTGGAGAGTCTGCGCGGGGAGCTGCCTGTTCCCTTTGACCATGAACTGTCCGCGCACCTGGAGGCCTGCGAGAAATGCAGAATGGCCCTGGAGGACGCGCGCGCGGCATGCGCCCTGCTGCAAGCCGGCAGCGAGCCGCTGCCGGAGAGCATTACCGGCGATCCCTACTTCGCCAGTCGCGTTGCGGCCAGGGTGCGCGCTGCGGAGAGTGATCATGCCGGGAGTAAGGACTTCTGGCCGGCACTCGAATTCCTCTCTCTCCGGCTGACTGCCGGCGCCCTTTCGCTGGCGCTGATTCTGGGAGCATGGGCTGCCTGGACAGGTCGCGGGAGTTCGACGCAGATCGCCGCCCGGGGACGGACGCGGCCTGCGGTGGAAGCGGTGCGAGGCCGTCCGGGGGAGGCTCGCGTCTTGTTTCCTGAAACCAGCCGCCAGCCAGCTAGCGGAGATGAGGTCGTCCTGACGCTGGTCAGCTCGGATGATCCGGGAGGGAAAAAATAATGAGGGCAAAGGCAGCAGTTCTGATTCTTGCGGTTTTTTGTCTGGGGATGATCCTCGGCGGCTTGACCGTGCACCTGCTGGGCAGCCGGGTTTCCGCCAACCGCGCGGTGGCCCCTTCCACCGCGGCCAAAGACGATATGCCCACCACCAAGGAACAGGTTCTGGAACAGCTCAATACGGAGTGCACACTCTTGCCGGAGCAGCGCACGCAAATCAAGATAATCCTTGACGACACGATCGCGGAATACCACCGCGTGTACGAGCCTATCCGGCCGCAGATTGAGGCCGCGCGACAGGCCGGGCGTCAGAAAATGCGCGGCGTCCTCACTCCCGAGCAGCTCCCGAAGTTTGAAGCCTATGTCCACCGGTTGGATGAAATGCGGAAGAAAGAAGAACATAAATAAAAAGGTCGTTTGCCAAAGACGTTCCCTCCGTTATCCTGCCACGCAAGGAGATCCTTAGGATGAAGCGAGTTCTCGCCCACCTCTCTGCACTGTGGAGCCGATCGCTGGCGCACCGCGGACTGCTGGCAGCGCCGGTGGTGGTGTTGCTGGTGGCGGTGGGCTACTGGAGTTTCGGCGGCCGCTCCGATGTCCAGTATTTCACGGCGAAAGTGGATAAGGGCGACATCACCCAGGTGGTGCAGGCTACAGGCACGATCAACGCCCTGACCACGGTGCAGGTAGGTTCGCAGGTGTCCGGGACGATTTCGCAAATCCTGGTGGACTTCAATTCCGAGGTCAAGAAGGGTCAGGTGATCGCGCGCATTGACCCGGCCATTTTCCAAGCCCGGTTGGAGCAGTCCGTGGCCGACCAACAGAACGCAGAGGCCAACGTGAAGAGCCTGGCGGCCGCGGTGGATACGGCGCTGGCGGACGTGAAGTCGTCCGACGCCAATGTGTCCCAGGCTCAGGCGCGGTTTACCGATGCCCGCCTGCAGCTCGAGCGCGCCCTGGAACTGTTCGCGCAGGGAGTGTCATCCAAAGCGGATCGAGATACCGCGCAGGCAAACTTTGACGCATTGAGCGCCGCAGTGCGCGTAGCCCAGGCGCAACTCGAGCAATCCCGCGCCAAAGAGAAATCAGCGGTCGCCAACCTGGACCAGGCCAAGGCCCAGGTGGCACAGCGCCGCGCGACGGTGGCGCTGTCCCGGCTGGACTTGGATCATTCCATTATCCAGGCGCCGATTGACGGCACGGTGGTGAGCCGCAATGTGGACGTGGGGCAGACCGTCGCCGCCAGCCTGCAGGCTCCCACGCTGTTCAGCATCGCGCAGGATCTCACCAAAATGCAGGTCTACTCCAAGACTGACGAAGCGGATGTGGGCCGCATCCAGGTGGACGGGACGGCAACCTTTCGCGTGGATGCGTTCCCGCGTGAAGAATTCCGCGGCCGGGTATCGCAGGTGCGCATGAACGCCACCACAGTTCAGAACGTGGTCACCTACGACGCCATCGTGGATTTCGACAACCCCGGACGCAAGCTCTTCCCGGGGATGACCGCTTACGTCAACATCCCCGTGGCTTCGGCGCCAGACGCCATCAAGATCCCCAACGGGGCTCTGCGTTTCAAGCCGGACATGACCGACGATGAACGCGCGGCCCTCTTCGCCAAGTACAACATCCCTGCCGAGGCTTACGGTGGCAGCACGTCCGCGGGAGGGGCCGGAGGAACTGCCGGGGGTTCGGCCAAAGGTGCGGACAAGAGTTCCGGAGGAGGAGGCGGCCGTACCGCTGGCGCCACTCCTCGCCCGGCGCGCAAAGATATGGCGCTGGTGTGGAAGCTGGTCGCCAGTAATAAACTTGAGCCGGTCGCCGTGAAGATCGGCGTCACCGACTACACGGTGACGGAGATGAAGGAAGGCGCGCTCAAGCCCGGGGACATTCTGGTAATCGGACAGTGGAGTGGGAGCAGCGGGCAGACCGCGGGTAGTCGCCCGGGCGCAAGTCCGGTGAGCGGTCCAGGCGGTTTGCCGAGGAAGATACCTTGATGCCGGAAGCTCCATCCAGCGCGGGCGGGGCCGCAACGGGAGCGGCGCCGGCGAGCGGCGCGCTGCTCCGGCTGGTGGGCGTCCACAAGACCTACAACCTCGGAGAGACGCAGGTTCTTGCGCTCCGCGGAGTGAGCCTGGAGATCGCCGCAGGGGACTTTGTGGCGGTGATGGGTGCATCGGGGTCTGGAAAATCCACGCTGATGAATATTCTGGGGTGTCTCGACCGGCCCACCCGCGGTGAATACTTCCTGGAAAACGTGGGAGTATCCGGGCTCAGCAAAGTGGAACTAGCCAAGATACGCAACCGCAGAATCGGATTTGTCTTTCAGCAATTCAACTTGCTGGCGCGTACCTCGGCGCAGGAAAACGTCGAGCTGCCCACCGTCTATGCCGGGATCCCGCGTGCGCAGCGCGAACAGCGGGCCCGGGAGGCTTTGGAAGCCGTGGGCCTGGCGGATCGCGCGCACCATCAGCCCAGCCAACTCTCCGGCGGGCAGCAGCAACGTGTGGCCATCGCGCGCGCGCTGGTCAACAATCCGCCCATCCTTCTGGCGGACGAGCCCACGGGAAACCTGGACAGCCGCACCAGTGTGGAGATCATGGACATCTTCCAGCGGCTCAACGAAGAAAAAAACATCACCGTCATCCTGGTGACCCATGAAGCGGACATCGCCCAATATGCCAAGCGCATCCTCGAATTTCGCGATGGCAGGCTGCGGCGGGATGTCCCCGTCTCGCGGCGCTTGATCGCTCGCGAAGTCCTGCCGACATTGCCGGCGCTGGACGATGAGGAAGAAGGGCTGCCGGCGTCCCCGGCGGCGTCTCCAGCATGAGCATGGTCCGGCCATGGACTTCCTGAATATATTTCGACTCGCACTGCGATCGCTGGCGCGCAACAAACTGCGCTCCTCGCTCACCATGCTGGGGATAGTCATCGGCGTCGGCGCGGTGATCGCCACGGTGAGCATCGGCCAGGGTGCCGAGTTCCTGATCCGTCAGAGCATCCAGAGCCTGGGGACCAATGCGGTGTTCATCAGCGCGGGGAGCAACCGGCCGGGCGGTCTGCGCATGGGCTTCTGGGCGGTGAAGTCGCTGACCATGGACGACGTGCTGGCCATCCTCCGTGAGGTGCCGTTGATCCGCGAAGCCTCGCCGGTGGTGGTCAATCGGCAGCAGGTGGTCTACCAGAACCAGAACTGGAGCACGACGGTCAACGGCACGTCGCCGAATTACTTCACCATCCGCACCTGGGCGGTCAGCTCGGGGACCGTGTTCTCGGACGAAGAAGTAGAAACGGACGCGAACGTCTGCGTGCTGGGGACCACCGTCTCACGGTATCTGTTCGGTGAAGAAGACCCGGTGGGGAAGATCATCCGCATCCGCGACCTGCCGTTCAAGGTAGTGGGCTTGCTGGAATCGAAGGGGCAGTCGGTGACCGGTGATGACCAGGACGACCGGTTATTCGCGCCGTACACTACGGTGCAGAAAAAATTGTCCGGAATCACCTGGATTCAATACATCAACGCCTCAGCGATTTCCCCCGAAGCCTCGGAGGCTTCCGTGCCGCAGATCGAATCGCTGCTGCGCGAGCGGCACCGCATCCGCCCGGGCACGGACGACGATTTCTCTGTGCGCACGCAATCCGATGTGGCCGACCTGCTGACCTCGACGCAGAGGGTGATGACCCTTCTGCTGGGTTCCATCGCTTCGGTCTCGTTGCTGGTCGGGGGGATCGGCATCATGAATATCATGCTGGTTTCGGTGACCGAGCGGACGCGGGAGATCGGGCTGCGCATGGCCGTGGGCGCCACTGAGGCCGACGTGCAGAGCCAGTTTCTGATTGAAGCGGTAACACTGAGCTTGATGGGCGGCCTGCTGGGGATTGTGGCCGGACTGGGCGGGTCGGCGGCAATCAGCAATTTCCTGGGGTGGCCGACACTGCTTTCCGCCAGCGCCATCGCCGCTGCCGCGCTGTTTGCCGGCGCGGTTGGCGTTTTCTTCGGATATTACCCGGCGCGCAAAGCCGCGCGCCTTGATCCCATCGAAGCCCTGCGCTACGAATGATGGATTCTATTGTCCTAATCTTGGCGGGAGAGTTCGAAACAGATCTATCCGGAGCCAGTGCAGCGAACGGAATTTCTCGCCACGGTGTGGTCTCTTGCTTTCATCAGAAATGTAACGCCCCATCCCCAGCGGTCTTCGCCATCGACGTGGCGGATGACTACGGCGCACTGCCACATTGGTTCGGTTCCCGCCGGCGTTCCGGGCCGTGCGGAAACATCCAGCCAGTTCTTGCCCTTCTTATTCGTCTGCTCCGCCAGGAAGCCGCTGATGTAATCACCGATGTTCGTGTCCCTGGAGTCCGTGCCCACTCCGGAACAGGAAGAGTCCACCGCAAGGCTGACGTCCTGATTGGCGAGCAGGGCGCGGATGATTTCTTTGCCAGAGGGCGGGACCTGCACATCGAAATTCTTTGCTGGTGGCGCGGGAGCCGGTGAGACTGCGGCTGTTTGCGGCGTGACCTGCGGAGTCCTCGAGCACCCCACCCCCAGCAGACAAGTACAGAGGAGCAGCCTGCCAAGGGATTTCATATCGGAAATTGCCCGTAAAAGAGCTCAATATCCGGACCGTGGTAATGGTGTACGAACAGCTCCGGCAACTGTGTCACCACCTGATGCTGAGCGTTGGAATAGTGCCAGATCGGGCCGTTCAGAAAGATGCCAATGTGCTTCTGGGGGACGTTGTCCATTGTCCTGGCGTCCAAATGG
This sequence comes from Terriglobia bacterium, assembly GCA_041485165.1. Taxonomy (GTDB): domain Bacteria; phylum Acidobacteriota; class Terriglobia; order Acidiferrales; family UBA7541; genus JAAFGT01. Next base: position 22,306 of record JBGPJC010000057.1, read on the forward strand.
ACATTACTGGCGGCCGTCACGAACACCAGGCATGTGGTGAGCGAAGCGGGTCTCACGGCCCATTTCCCGACAACGGGGCAGCGTGAAAACAGCTCTTGCACACGAAGATTTGCGCCCGGCGTTTTGCCACTGCCTGCGATCAGGCAATTGTAACCAAACTGGTAGTTCAGGGCATGACTCACGAAGTGGGCGCAATGGTTGTCAGACGGGTTGGCGTAACCATTGCCGCAAACCTGGCTGATATTCTTGCCCAGAAACCCATTCAAGGCAGCCGCGGTGATCGCCATTTCGATCTCCTGATCGGGGGACTCCGTGCCGGTCGGAATCTAATCTTAGAAAGGGATATCCTCGTCGGTGATTTCACCGCCGGCCGGGCTCATGGTCTCTTCACTGTGCGGCGGTGCGCTCTGGTCGGCATCGGGCTCGTGCACAGGCGCGGCCTGGCCACCGCCCTGGCCTGCGCCTTCGGCTCGGCCGCCCAGCATGCGCATAACGCCGGCTACGATCTCGAAGCTGGTGCGTTTTTGGCCTTCGCGATCATCCCACTGGCGCGATTGGATGCGCCCTTCGATGTAAACCAGCGAGCCCTTGCGCAGATATTTTTGGACGATCTCGGCCAGTTTGCCCCAGGCGACGATCTTGTGCCATTCGGTGCGCTTCTGGCGTTCGCCGGCGCGGTCCTTGTAGGTCTCATCGGTAGCCATGCTGAAATTGGCCACCGCTTGGCCGCTGGAAGTAAACCGTGTTTCGGGATCCCGCCCCAGGCGGCCCACCAGAATTACTTTATTGACGGACATGGTGTCTCTCCAGGAGGGCAAAGCTATCACGCCGGACGGCGGGAAGTAAACGCCGGCAGATGGAGGTGCGTGGCGACACGGTTCAGGGTGACTCCGTTCTGGGCAACTCAAGGGCTGGTCCCACGGTCGCCGTCGCTGTTTCCCTCAGCGCGCAGGTAGCGACTGACTTTCTATTCGGCGGAGCTTCTCCCAATTCTCTCTCACAGTTGCAGCATCCGGGTAGGTGGATGCAGTCTGGTTCTTGAGCAGGCGCAGCACGCGGCGGTAGAGTGCTGTGGCTTCTCTGAACTTTCCTCGCCGGCTGTAAACCACGGCGAGGTTGTTCAAGGCGCTGGCGATTCGGGGATGATTTTCCCCCATAGTTTGTTCGATGATGGCGATGCTGCGGCGGAGGGCGTGCTCGGCGGCCCGGTAGCGCAAGGCCTTCGAATACAGCGCGCCCAAATTAGCCAGCACAGCGCCCACTTCATAGTGGCCCGGGCCCAGGTTGCGGCGGAAGACGCGAAGCGCGCGCAGATAGAGTTTTCTGGCCTCGGCGATATGTCCCAATTCGACCAGGATCGCTGCCAGCGCAGCTTCGTCGGCCGCCAGCGCCAGCCTGTCGAGCGGTCGAATCTTTTTGCGCATCTCCACTGCGCGGCGTGCGTAAGGCAGGGCTCGTGTGTAACGCCCGCGCGCGTGTTCAACCCCTCCCAGGTTGTGATACAGCGCCGCCACGAGTTCCCGGTGACCGCCGCGCTCGCGCCTGACCAGCTTCAGGGCCCGCAGATACGTCCCCCGCGCCAGCGCGAACCGGCCCGTGTATTTGCAGAGAACGCCAAAATCATTCAGGAGTGTAGCCAGGGCCAGCGGCTTGGGAGGGAGGGATTTCTCCGCCATCCACAGCGCGCGACGAAATGCTTTCTCCGCTTTGCGATAGTTGCCGCGCGAGACCCCGCGTAGCGCCGCGGCGTGCAGACTCGCTGCCCTTGCGGAAATCATTCCTAGCGACAGGCAGGTTTGGGAATGGGCGCCAGGAAGGGACCAAGGTGCCCAACGCAGAATTCTGCCCGGCTGCTGGCCTAGCCGCGCAGGAGCGTTTCGTTGTGGTTCTTCCCCCACCCCAGTGTTTTCACCGAGTTGAGGGATTTCGCACTGGCTAATTTCTTGCTTTTCTTTTTCGACTTTGCCATCGTCTGTCTCCTTTGATGGAACGGAGAATCCTAGCTGGCTGCTGGCCTAGCCTCGCAGGAGCGCGTCGTTGTCGTTCTGCGTGAACCCCCTCCTTCAAATATTAATGTAAATTGCTGAAATCGGCTCTTAGGGTCTTCACCGATTTGAGGGATTTCGCACGGGCCACTTTCTTGCTCTTCTTCTTGTTCTTCGGTTTTGCCAAGGTCTGTCTCCTTTGATGCATTTGATCCCGAACTTGAGAATTCTGCCTGGCTGCTGGCCTAGCCGCGCAGCAGCGATTCGTTGTGGTTCGACCATAACCCCAGGGTCTTCACCGA
>JBGPJC010000058.1:0-24054 GCA_041485165.1 Terriglobia bacterium
AAAGTGGATTCCATCGAGCGCGCGGTGAAAATCGGCGCGCGCCAACTGGCGCCGCGGGGCGACCACGTGACCCCCGAGCTGGTGGCGCGCGCTCACGCTCACGGCCTGCAGGTGGTCACCTGGACGATCAACGAGCCGGAACAAATGCGCGCTTTGATCGCTGCCGGCGTGGAAGGAATCATGACCGACTATCCCGACCGCCTGGCTGCCGTCATCGGCGAACTGCCCTCCGGCGCCGCGTAAGCTTCTCCCTTTCGTCCGGCGAACCCTCGCCCTATTCGCCGGGTCCTTCCGCAAACCGGTACAGAGCAGCGAATTGCTCGAGGGTGAGCTGTTCGGCGCGCGCGTCGCGGCGCAGGCCCGCCGCCGCGAGCCAGTTCTCCGCTTGTGATCGCGAAGTTATCGCCAGCAGATTGTTGAGCAGCGTCTTGCGTTTGTGTGCGAAGCAGGTCTGCACGAATTCGAGGAAGCCGGCGTGGTCGCGCAATCCAAGCGCGGCGCCGGCTCCAGGCATGCGCAGGCTGACCAGCGCCGAGGCGACTTTGGGAGGCGGTTGGAAGGCTCCCGCAGGGATGCGGAAGTCGATTGCCGGGCGCGCATAGAACTGCGCGGCCACGGAAAGGTAGCCGTAGTCGCGGTTGCCGGGAGAGGCAGCGATGCGCTCGGCAACCTCGAGCTGGATCACGACGTGCGCGCTGCGAATACGGCTCGAATATGCGAACAGGCGGTGCAGGATCGGTGAGGTGATGTAGTAGGGCAAACTGCCATAGACGCGAAACTCGCCCGCGGGGACAAGAGCGGCGAAGTCGAGGGCGAGGACGTCGCCGTGGACAATCTCGAGGTTGGCAGCCTCCGCGGCGAGGCGCTGTAAACCGGGGATCAATTGGGCATCCAGCTCGATGGCCACTACGCGCCGCGCCACCCGCGCCAGCTCGCGGGTCATCTCGCCGCGCCCGGCGCCGATTTCGACCCACACGTCTTCGCGCGTCGCGCCCAACTTATCGAGGATGCGGCCGCGCCAGTTCGCATCCGCCAAGAAATGTTGCCCCAATCGTTGCCGCGCCATCGCGCGCGAGTGTAGCAAGATTTTACGACACCGGCCGCCCCGGCTTTTGCTTGACGGAGTTCTGCCGATCTTCTACCGTGAGGAGCTTTCCAGGGGAGCGATGAAGATTCTGTTTGTTTCATCTGAGGGACTGCCGTTCTCAAAAACCGGCGGGCTCGCCGATGTGATCGAAGCGCTGCCCAAGGCGCTGGCGGCCATGGGCCACGAGGTTGCCGTGGTGCTGCCGCGCTATCGCGGCACCAAGGTCACCGGCGTTGCCGCTCCCAGTCTCACTATTTCCGCTGGCGATGGCTACCGCTTTCCGGCCATTGCCCAGGGCGGCGCCCTGCACGGCGTGCAATATTTTTTTGTGGACTATGCCGAGTATTTTGACCGCGAGCAGCTCTACGGCGCCGGCGGCAGAGATTATGCCGACAATGCGGAGCGCTTCGCGCTGTTTGCGCGCGCGGCCATCGAGCTGGCCAAGAATGTTTGGGCGCCGGAATTGATCCACTGCCACGACTGGCAAACCGCGCTTGTGCCGGCGCTTTTGCGCACGCAGTATGCCGCCGACCCGTTCTTCCGCCGCGTGCCGGTGGTCTTCACCGTGCACAACCTCGGCTATCAGGGACTTTTCGGCCGCGAGGTCCTGGCGCGCCTGGGCCTCCCCGGCAGCCTGTTCAACGTGGATGGGCTGGAATTCTACGGCCGGGTGAATTTCCTGAAAGGCGGGCTGACGTTCTCCGACTACCTGACCACGGTCAGCCGCCGCTACGCGCAGGAGATCCAGACCGCAGAATATGGTCACGGGCTCGAGGGCGTGATCCGCAACCGCGCCTCGCGCCTGGTGGGCATTTTGAACGGCGTGGATTACTCTGTGTGGAGCCCGGAAAAAGATACGCATATCGTCAAAAAATATTCCGCGCAGGATTTGTCGGGAAAGGCCTTCTGCAAGAAAGACCTTCTCGAACAGTTCAAGCTTCCCGCCGACAACCTGCCGCGTCCGCTGGTGGGCATCATCTCGCGGTTTGTGGACCAGAAAGGTTTCGACCTGATCGCTCAGGTAGCGGAAGAATTCCTGCGCGAGGACGTGTGCCTGGTGGCGCTGGGCACCGGCGATCCGAAGTACGAAGAGATGTTTCGCGCCCTTGCCGCGCGCGTGCCCGGCCGTGTGGGCGTGCGCGTGGGATTCGACAACGCCCTGGCGCATAAAATCGAGGCGGGCTCGGACCTGTTCCTGATGCCTTCGCGCTATGAGCCTTGCGGCCTGAACCAGATTTACAGCCTGCGGTATGGCAGCATTCCCGTAGTGCGCGCGACGGGCGGGCTCGACGACACCATCGATCCCTTCGACCCGCGCAAGGGCAGCGGCACCGGCTTCAAATTCGCTGAATACAGCGGGGCGGCATTGTTGCGCGCGCTGCGCGCCGCCATTCAGGTCTATCGCGCAAAACCGTCCTGGAATAAACTGGTGGCCAACGCCATGGGCAAGGATTTTTCGTGGGACGCATCCGCGGCGGAGTATGCTCGTCTGTACGCCGCGGCGCGCGCTGCCCGAGCGGTATGAATCTTTTTCCCTGGGGGAACATCTAAAGCTTATGCCGCGAGCCTGCGAGAGCCGCGGCGATCGAGGACAGAATGGCCGAACACGTAACGCCGGTAACCGACAGCAACTTCGCGCAGGACGTCATCGAAGCGAGCAAGACGCAGCCGGTGCTGGTGGATTTCTGGGCGGAGTGGTGCCGTCCCTGCCTGATGCTGGGGCCCACCGTCGCCGAAGTGGCCAAGGAGCAATCCGGCAAGGTTAAGGTGGTCAAACTCAACGTGGACGAGAACACCACCGCCGGCAATTACAATATCCGCGGCATCCCCACGCTGCTGCTCTTCAAGGGCGGGCAGGTGGTGGACCAGCTCGTCGGCAACCTCCCCAAGGACCAGATCGAGAAGTTCCTCGCCCGACACATCAGCTAAGGTTTCCTGGAGGGCGGCGGCTCGCCGCCGCGCTTCTAGGTCCGAGAGAAGTTCAAGCGCCTTATCCGCTCGCGGGGGCTGGTGATGCTACTCATTCGTCGCCGCTCTCTTGCTCGAGGTTCAGCATGGCCTCGAGTTCAGGGATGGCTTCGAGGTCGCGGGGCCGCCCGGCTGCTTTCTTAGCTTGGATCAAGCCTTCCAATGAAAGCACGTGGTAATCATGACCGAACAGGTTGAGCGTGACGGAAGCCGTCCGCACGGCCGGGTAGAAACCCAACCCGGCAACTTCGCCAAGAAAATCGACGTCGCCCAGATCAGAACTGAGAGTGAAGTTCAATCCTCGCCGGATAGTTTCTCCATCGAAGGTGAAAGGCAGATCCGCGGGCGCTCCGCGGAGCCGCGGATGAAAGGGCTCCATCGCCTCAGCTAGTCTCAGAATATTCTCGCGGGAGCGCTCGTAGCAAACATCGACATCGTAAGTGACATGCGGTGAGCCGTGGGCGACCATCGCGGCCCCGCCGATGATAACAAACTCGACTCCCGCCTCTCGAAGGACGCTTAGGACTTTCTCGTCTTCGATGTTTGCCTCCGCTTTAGATCACCCGCTCTTCGCAGTTCCGCGAAAAGCCGCCGGGCGCCTTGATGCTTCTGCATTCTTTCGGTAGGAGTAAGGCAGAGGTTCTCGACGAGCAGCGTCAGGTCAACACCATATTCCTTCGCGGCAGCGATTTTGCTGCCCTGTGGAGGATTCTGGATAAGTGCAACGAGTCTTTCGCGTTTCTTGGGGCTCATGTATGTCCTTTGTAATAGGCTCTCACACCCACCTGGGAAGTTCAATCGAGTTCAACGCAGCCCGCGTTGAGTGTGCCTTGCGCTTCTGTCCTCCAAGCCTTCCAATCCTGCCCGCTGTCCGAATTTGGTTTGCCTTTCCCGCAAAGCCGAGGGTACGATAGAGCTTCGAAGCATTTTGTCCTGCCCTCCTCTGTGTTTCCGTTCAGGCGTTGTAGCGTGCGAGCGGGGGAGCGTGCGGGCGTTTCCGGAGAAAACGCAGATAGATGCCAGCAATTGTGATTGTCGGCGCGCAGTGGGGTGATGAAGGCAAGGGCAAGGTGGTGGACTACCTGGCCGGCTCATTTGACTACTCGGCGCGCTACAGCGGCGGGCACAACGCCGGCCACACCGTGATCTTCAACGGCCACCGCTTCATTCTCCAGCTTATCCCCTGCGGGATCCTGCGTCCCGGCAAGCGCGCGGTCATCGGCTGTGGGGTGGTGGTGGATCCCGCCGCTCTGGTGGCGGAGATTGACACGCTCGCCAAGGCCAACATCGACGTCAGCGGACGGCTATTCCTCAGCGATCGCGCGCACGTGATTTTTCCGTATCACCGCCAGATGGAAAAGGCCGCCGAGGCCGCGCGCGGCGCCGCGAAGATCGGCACCACCTCCCGCGGAATCGGTCCGGCCTACGAAGACAAGATGGCCCGCCGCGGCCTGCGCGTATGTGACCTGCTCGATCCGAAAATCTTCCGCGAGAAGCTCGATCAGGCCATTCAGGAAAAGAACACCATCTGTCAGGCGGCCTACGGCCAGTCGCTGGACACCGCGGGACTGTTCGAGCAGTACGAGAAGCTGGCCGGGCGCTTGCGCGGGTACGTGACCGACACTTCGGCTCTGCTGGATGAAGCGATAGCCCAGGGCAAGTCCGCTCTGCTCGAGGGCGCGCAAGGCACCATGTTGGACATTGACCACGGCACTTATCCTTACGTTACTTCCTCCAATTCCACCGCTGGGGGCGCGTGCACCGGTCTAGGCATCGCGCCGCGGCGCATCGATGGTGTGGTCGGGGTCACCAAGGCGTACACCACGCGAGTCGGTGGCGGGCCGTTTCCCACCGAGATGCCGGACCTTGACGCCTCGCAGCTCCGCGAACGCGGGAAAGAGTTTGGCGCGGTCACCGGGCGGCCGCGGCGCTGCGGCTGGATCGACCTGGTGATGCTCCGCTACGCCGTCCAGGTCAATGGCATTGACTCGCTGGTCGTGACCAAGCTCGACGTCTTTGATACCCAGCAGGAAATCCAGGTCTGCACCGGCTATCGATACAAAGGAAGCCCGCTGCGCACCATGCCGCCGGAGATCGAAGCCTACGAACACATCACGCCGGAGTACCGCACGCTCCCGGGCTGGCGCGCCGCGACTTCGAGCTTACAGGGGGAGGTCGGCCTCCCGCCGGCGGCGCGCGATTACTTGAAGTATCTTTCCGACCAGCTTGGCGTGGAGATCGGTATGATCTCCACCGGCCCGGAACGCGAGGCTACCTTCGTGCCCCCCGGCACGCGGCTGGCTTCCTGGTTGTAGACGTTATGCTCTCCTTTCGCGATGCTCGCGCGCTTGTCATCCAGACGCTTGTCGCGCGCGGCAGCGCCCCGGAAGAGCGCCCGCTAGCCGTGCTGGGGGAAGCTGAACCGCAGGAATCTGTTCCCCTGCAACGCGCCATGGGGCGGGTACTGGCTGAGAGCTTGACCGCCGACCGCGACTATCCCCCCTTTGACCGCGCAACACGCGACGGTTTCGCCGTACATGCCGCAGACCTCGCCCAACTCCCCGCCACCCTGGCGCTGATCGGCGAGATTCGCGCCGGCGCAGATTTCCGCGGCGGCGTGGGCCCCGGACAGTGCGTAGCGATCATGACCGGAGCCGGCCTTCCCGCCGGAGCCGATGCCGTGGTCATGATCGAGCACACCAAGCCGTCGGAAAACGTCGTGATATTCGACCGCGCCGCGCTCCCCAATCAAAACGTGGTGCACCGCGGCAGCGAGTCCAAGTCCGGCGACAAGCTTCTGCGGCCGGGGATGCGCCTGGGTTATGCGGAGATTTCGCTCGCCGCGCAGGTCGGCCGCACCGAGTTGTGGGTACGCCGCCGCCCGGTAGTGGCCATTCTTTCCACCGGCGACGAAGTGGTTGCTTACGATCAACAACCCGGGCCGCGCCAGATACGCAACAGCAACAGCGTTTCGCTCACCTTGCAGGCCGAACTGGCCGGCGCCGAGCCGCGCCCGCTGGGCAATGCTCCCGACCGGATCGAGGATCTGCGCGCGAAGATTGCTCACGGCCTCGAGTCAGATCTGCTTGTGCTGAGCGGCGGCGTCTCCATGGGCAAGTACGACCTGGTCGAAGGAGTCCTGCGCGAGATGGGAGCGGACTTCCTTTTCGACGCGGTGGCTATTCGTCCAGGCCGCCCGGCGGTTTTTGCCTACTGTCAGGGCCGGCCGGTGTTTGGCCTGCCGGGAAATCCGGTCTCGACCATGGTGACGTTTGAGCTGTTTGTCGTCCCGGCGATTGACCTCCTGTGCCGAACCGCGCCCCGCCCTTTGCCGATATTCAAGGCCAAGCTCGCGGCGCCGGTCAGCCAGAAGGCGGCATTGACGCACTTCCTGCCCGCCGAGGTGACCTGGGCGAGCGGTGAGGCCATCGTGCAGGAGCTGCCCTGGCAGGGTAGCGGCGACATCGCGGCCATGGCCCGCGCCAATTGTTTTCTGGTTATGCCGGAGAACCGGCTGGAATCGGCTGCCGGAGACTGGGTGGATGTTCTTCCGCGGCGCGACCGCTTCTGATCGCCAAGGGTTTACACATGCGGCGTGTCCCGGCTTTTCCTTGCCTCCCCCAGCCGCCATCGGCGAGAGAATGCCCACAAGCCCAGCCGGCGGCAGGGAGTTGAGCGGTCCAAATTGAAGCGCAAGAAACCCAAGCAAGCGCTGTCGCACTACGGCAAGCGCGGTGAAGTCCGCATGGTGGATGTAACCCCGAAAGAAATCACCGAGCGCACTGCCATCGCCCGCGGGTTTGTGCGTATTGGCCGCGCGGCGCTGGCGGCGGTGAAGCGGCAGCGCACTCCCAAGGGCAATCCGCTGGAAATCGCGCGCATCGCCGGAATCGCCGCGGCCAAGCGCACCGCCGACCTGATCCCGCTCTGCCACCCACTGGCGCTGTCCCACGTTGACGTCTCCGCGCGCCTCCGACAGAATGGAGTCCTGCTGACCGCCAGCGTGACGGCGACAGCGAAGACCGGGGTGGAAATGGAAGCTCTGACCGCAGTGAGCGTGGCCGCGCTCACGGTCTACGACATGGTGAAAGCCCTCGACAAGGAGATGGAAATTACTGGAATCTGCCTGGTCGAAAAGGTTGGCGGCAGGAGCGGCCATTACCGGCGCGGCAAGCGTCCGCGGGCCGGAGGGCGGCGATGAAATCCATCCGCGTCCTGGTGGTCGAGGATAATGCTCTGATCCTGGAGATGATCTCCAAGGGTCTCGAGCCTCACGCCGAGGTAACCACCGCGGGCGACGGAGTGGACGCCCTGCTCCAGGCCGTCGAGCAAACGCCGGACCTGATCCTTTCCGATTACAAAATGCCCGGTATGGACGGCCGCCAGCTCTACGAGAAGCTGCGCACGCGCGAAGCCACGCGCTCGACTCCATTTATTTTTATTGCCGGCCGCGGCGACATCGAGGAAAAACTTCGCCCGCTGGTGGATGGCGCCGAGGATTATATCCAGAAGCCGTTCTTCGTGAAGGAGCTGGTGCGCCGCACCAAGATCGTCATTGACCGGCTGCAGCTCGCCAAGCTGCAGCAAAAGGCCGCGCGTCCCGGCGTGCTGGAGGGCCGCCTGGAGGAAATGAACATCATTGATCTGCTCCAGACCCTGGAGATGGGGCAGAAGTCCGGGCGCCTCACGGTCCGCCATGACGGCCAGGCCTGCGAGATGTTCTTCACCTCCGGGGCTTGCAAGCATGCCTGCTTCGGCACCGTCGAGGGCGACGAGGCGGTGTACAAAGTCATCCAGTGGGACAAGGGCGAGTTCGAGATGGACTTCAACGCCGCCGCCGACAAAATCACCATCAGCCGCTCGACCCAGGGCTTATTGATGGAGGCGCTCCGCCTGCTCGACGAAGCGGGGCGCGACACCGCCCCGGCGCCCGAGTAGCCTGGTGCGCGTGGCCGTCATCACCGTCAGCGACAGCGTCGCGCGCAGCGAGCACGAAGACGTTTCCGGCCCGGCGGTAGCCGCCCGCGCGGCCGAGCTTGGCTGGCGGGTTCTCTCCCGCCACGTTGTTGCCGATGAGCAGCAAGTGCTCCTGCTCACCCTGACCGCGCTGGCCGACAAAGGCGAGCTTGATGTCATCCTCACCACGGGTGGGACAGGCATCGGGCCGCGCGATGTCACCCCGGAAGCGACCGCGGAAGCGTGCGCCAAGCTGCTGCCCGGAATTGCCGAGGTGATGCGCGAAGCGGGGCGCCGCTCGACTCCGCGCGCGGTGCTTTCACGGGCGGTGGCTGGCGTGCGCGGGAAGACGCTGGTGGTCAACCTGCCCGGCCATCCGCGCGGCGCGGTGGAATCGCTGGACGCTGTCGCCGAGCTGCTCCCGCACGCTGTTGCTGTGCTCCACGGCGCCCGCCACGATTGAGTTTTCGCCTTGGGGTTGTCTCTCTCTGCGCCCTCTGCGTTAGGCTTTTCGGATTAACACAGAGATCACAGAGATCGCAGAGAACACTGAGAAACCAGGGTAGGAGGTCGTTGGTCATGAAACAGTTGACCTGAAGCCTCACTGCCGCCAACATGAATAGATCATGTCCACACTCCTTGGCAAACAGCGCCTCGCCGTAATCGGCGCAGGCAAACTCGGCGGCATCCTCATCCAGGCTTTCCGGGCGCAGGGGCTGCTCGCGGCAAAAAACGTTCGTGCCACGGTGCGTCACGCGGAAAAGGCCCGGCAGCTCAGCAAAGAGCTCGGCGTCACTGTTTCCACCGACAACCGCGCTGCAGTGCGAGGCGCCCAGGTCGTGCTGCTGTGCGTCAAGCCGCAGGTGGTGCGCGAAGTCCTCGAAGAGATTCGCCCGGAGCTGAATGCGAAGCAATTGGTGATCTCCGTCGCCGCTTCGGTCCCCACGCAGTTCGTCGAGCAGCATCTCTCCGGCAGCGTGCCGGTGGTCCGCGCGATGCCCAACATGCCCTGCGCCGTGGGCGCGGGGATGACCGGCATTTGCAAAGGCAGCCATGCCGGCGCCGTGCATCTGGACATCGCCCGCGCGCTGTTCGGCGCTGTGGGCAAGACCGTGGTGGTGGACGAAAAACACATGGACGCGGTCACCGGCCTTTCCGCCAGCGGCCCGGCGTATATGTACATCATCCTGGAATCTTTGGCCGAGGCTGGGGTCAAGGTCGGTCTGCCGCGCGATGTGGCTACGCTGCTGGCGGCGCAAACCATGGCTGGCGCGGCACGCGTGGTGATCGAGACCGGCGACCATCCGGCGCTGCTCAAGGACGCTGTTACCACTCCGGCCGGCTGCACCATCGACGGAATCCTCGAACTCGAAGACGGCAAATTGCGCGTCACGTTGATCAAAGCAGTGGTTAAGGCCACCGAGCGCGCCAAACAGTTGATGTTTGAAGGTTGAAGCAGAGGAAAACCGGGACGGCATCAACCCAGCAGCCGCTTGAGGAGCCGTGCCAGCCGCGCATGGCCCTCGCTGCCCATACCCATGAAGGCGATGCCCATCCCTTTGCCCGCTTCTGCGTAACGCACTGTGGCCCGCGCTCTCACGTCTCCGCCCGGCGTCTCGAAAACCAGGGTGAGAATTGTGCCGGCCGCCGGTGGGTTCGGAGTGGTGATGTACAGCCCGCCCAGTGCCAGCGTGCGCACGCGCGACACCTGTTGTCGCCCGCCTCCCCTCCACGCCACCTGCATTCCTTTCGGCAGGTCAATCCGCGGATAGCGCCGCGGCGCTTTTTTGACTGGTTCTGTCATGAAGATTTATTCCCATGTGACTATCGGCTGCGCCTGCCGATGTGTTAGCATGCCCCTTTATTGGGGCAATGCCTGCGAGTTACATCCCGGTTTTTATGTTCGCTCTGCTGGCGGCGGCGTTTCCGGCAGTCACGCTGATCATTTTCAAATTCATACGTCCCGAATCGCGGGCCACGGGAGCCAAGCTCGAGCCCTATGAATGCGGCATCCCCGCCGAGGGCGATGCCCGGGGCCGCTACTCCGTGCGGTTTTACATCCTGGCCATGCTGTTTGTCATCTTCGATGTGGAAACGGTGTACCTATTTCCCTGGGCGGTGCAATATTCCTCCCTGGGGCTGTACGGCTTGGTCTCGATGATGGTCTTCCTGGGCATCCTGATCGTCGGTTACGTCTGGCTCTACCGGAAGGGCGCGCTCGAATGGGTGTAACCCTCCGGCGCTGCGGATTCGGCGAGACTCCCGGCAGCCGCGAGGCGGCCGGGATTTTTTGTGTGGCGAGGCGGGACGCCGTTGACGCAATTCCCGCGCGTATGCAAAATAGTGCGGACTAAAATTCGCGGCTACTGCTCTTTGCGTGCCCTGGTGGGCGCGCGCAGGAGGGGCAAGCCGCTGGTAGCCGGCACCACTTCAGAGTCGAATGGCCAACGAACCTCCGGAAAAACAGCCGCCGTCCGCCGCGGGGAGCGGGGAGCAGAAGCCTGCGCCGTCCGAGCCGCCTAAACCCGCGGCCGCCGAGCCGGCCAAGCCTGCTGCGCCGCCAGCGGCCAAGCCTGCCGCACCAGCCGGTGCCGCCGCTCCTCCCGCTAAACCGGCTGCTCCTCCGCCAAAGAAGGAAGAGCCACCCAAGCCCCTTCCGCTCGAAAGCGATCTGGCCAAGCGGTTCAAAGCGAAATTTGGCGCCGCCATCCGCGAGGCGTGGCTGGACCGCAAGCAGTCCATCCTGGTGGTCGAGCGCGAGCAGCTCATTGAAGTCTGCCGCTACGCGCGCGATACCGAAAAATTCGACTTCCTCGTTGATCTGACCGCGGTGGACTGGCCGAAGCGGGAAAAACGTTTCGAAGTGATCCTGAACGTCTACTCATTTCCGAAAAACGAGCGATTGCGCATCAAGACTCAGGCCGGCGACGGCGAGAGCGTCCCTAGCGTGACCCGGGTGTGGGGCGCGGCGAACTGGCTGGAGCGTGAATGCTTCGACATGTTCGGCATCCGCTTCGACGGCCATCCCGACCTCAAGCGCATCCTGCTTCCCGAGGAGTGGGTGGGCCATCCGCTGCGCAAAGATTACGACATCCTGACGCAAGACACTGCCTGGGTGCGCGAAAACCTGGGCATCGAGAGCGGGCAGTAGGGAATGAGCGAGACGCGCACCACCGGGCCGGCCAATGTCGAGAGTACCGTTCTCGGCGCCGACGAAATTATTCTCAACATGGGGCCGCAGCACCCCTCGACCCACGGAGTGCTGCGCGTCAAGCTGCGCCTGGACGGCGAGAAGGTGGTCGGGTCGGAGTGCATCATCGGCTATCTGCATCGCGGCGTGGAAAAAATTGCCGAGCACCGCACCTACCAGCAGTTCGCGCCCTACGTGGACCGCATGGATTACGTCGCCGCGGTCTCCAACGGCCTGGGCTACTGCGAAGCAGTGGAAAAGCTGCTGATGGCGGAAGCCCCGCCGCGCGCCCGCGTGGTGCGCACCATCCTCACCGAGCTGCAGCGCATCGCCAGCCACCTGCTGTGGCTGGGCACGCACGCCATTGATATCGGCGCGCTCACGCCGCTGTTCTACTGCCTGCGCGAGCGCGAAGAGATCCTGAAGATCTTCGAGAAATATTGCGGCGCGCGGCTTACCACCCATGCCTTCCGCATCGGCGGCTTGCAGTACGAGACCTACGACGGCTTCGAGGAAGAAGTCCGCCGCTTCTGCAAGGATTTCTCCACCAAGGTGGACGAGTACGAGACTCTGCTCACCGAGAACCGCATCTGGATCGCGCGCACCAAGGGCATTGGCGTGCTCACCGCGCAGCAGTGCATCGACCTGGGCGTCACCGGGCCGCCGCTGCGTGCCAGCGGAGTGAAGTGGGACATCCGCAAGGCCATGCCTTACGCCGCCTACGACCAGTACCAGTTCGAGATCCCCACCGGGAAGAATGGCGACACTTACGACCGTTACTTGGTTCGCATGCAGGAGATGCGCCAGTCGGCCAGCATCTGCCTGCAGGCAGTCGAGAACATCCCGGTTGGAGCGATCATGGCGCGTATCGGCAAAGTGCTCAAGCCGCCCCCGGGCGAGGTTTACCATTCCATTGAAGCACCCAAAGGCGAGATCGGATATTACGTGGTGAGCGATGGAACCACGCAACCCTATCGTGTGCGTGTCCGCCCGCCGTCGTTCGTCAATTTGCAGGCCTTCGACGCCATGGTGCGCGGGCACCTGGTGGCCGACGTGGTGGCCATTATCGGGACACTGGATATCGTGTTGGGGGAAGTGGATCGGTAGGGGCGACGCTTGCGTCGCCCTTTGACAGGGCGGGGCAAGCCCCGCCCCTACGAAGCCTCTAGATGGAGAGCATGCAAGCACTGATCGAATTCTTCCGGCCGCACCTGCTGCCGCTCATCTATGCGCTGGTGATCGTCGCCGTGCTGCCCTTGCTGGTCGGCTACGTCGTCCTGCTGGAGCGCAAGGTGATGGCCGACATGCAGGCCCGGCTGGGACCCATGCGCGTGGGACCCCACGGCTTGCTGCAACCCATTGCCGACGCGGTCAAACTCCTGCTCAAGGAAGACATCACCCCCGCCAACGCCGACAAGGTGATTTTCTGGGTCGCGCCGATCATTTCAGTCACCGCTGGATTGCTGGCCCTGGCAGCTCTGCCGTTTGGCCCCGCCTTCCTCATCGCCGACCTGAACATCGGCCTGCTGTTCATCGTGGCCATCAGCTCGATGGGTTTGTTTGGCATCGTGCTGGGCGGGTGGGCGTCCAATAGCCACTATTCGCTGATGGGCGCGCTGCGCAGCGCAGCGCAACTGGTCAGCTACGAGGTGGCCGCCGGGATGGCCCTGGTCAGCGGCGTGCTCCTCGCCGGGACGCTTTCCACGCGGCTGATTGTCGAGAACCAAAGCGCGCAGGGAGTCTGGTTCATCTTTCTCTCGCCGTTCGCATTTTTCATCTACCTGGTAGCTTCGATTGCCGAGACCAACCGTGCCCCCTTCGACATGCCCGAGGCCGAGTCCGAGCTGGTGGCTGGCTACATGACCGAGTTCAGCGGCTTCCGCTGGTCGCTCTATTTCCTGGCCGAATACGCCAACATCATCGTGGTGGGCGGCATCGCTACCACGCTCTTTCTCGGCGGGTGGAAGCGCCCGTTCGCGGGAACTTCCCGGATGGACTTCCTTGATTATTTCCCTGCGCTATTTTTCGTCGCCCTGGCCGGCTACTGTTTCTACCGCGCGCCAAAGCAGCCAGTGGCGGTGCAGAAGATGGTGATGGCTCTCTTTGGCGGGCTCTGTCTCCTGCTGGCTGCGCCGCTCGCCGCCGGGCTGGTCCCGCCCCTGGCGGGATGGAAGGCGCCGGTGCATGGCGGATTCTGGTTCGTGGCCAAGGTAATGTCCTACATCTATTTCTTTTTGTGGATACGCTTCACTTTCCCGCGCTATCGCTTTGACCAGCTCATGCAGCTCGGCTGGCATTTCCTGATTCCGCTCTCGATTCTCAACGTGCTCTCGCTGGGCATCGGCCTGGTCCTGCACCGGCAAGGCGGCTGGAGCCTTGGCCTGGCGATGGGATTTTCGACAGTGTTGACCCTGATAGCGGCGTTCGGCCTGGCATACGCGAGCGAACATCGCCGCCCGGTAACCGAGGGCGAGGCTGAGGCGGGCTGAGTGGCCGACCAGGTCCTATTTTATTTCTTCGCCGGATTGGCCGTTTTGTCGGCCATCCTGGTGGTAACCTCGCGCAACACGGTTTACAGCGCCGTCTTCCTGATCACCACCCTGCTGGCCACCGGCGGAATCTTTCTCACACTCCGTGCTGAATTTCTTTTCGCCGTGCAGATCATCCTGTACGTCGGCGGCATCATGGTCTTGTTCGTCTTTGTTATCATGCTGGTCAATCTCGATGTCTCTGTGCGGCAGTTGCAGTTCAACCGGCAGAAGTGGGTGGCCACGCTGCTCAGCCTGGTTCTCGGCGGCGAGCTGCTCGCCGCCTTCGCCCTGGCGCGCAACAATCAGCAGGGGCGCGACCTGCTCGGCCTGCCGCAGGCCGCGGCCACTGCACTCGAGCCCAATACCGAGTTGGTGGGCAAAGTTCTCTTTGAAAAATACATGATCCCGTTTGAGATCGCCTCGGTCCTGCTGCTGGTGGCTTTGATCGGGGCAGTGGTGATGGGGAAGAAGCGGATTTGAGCGCGCCGAGAGCAGAAGAATGATACCGACGAGCCATTACGTGATCCTGAGCCTGCTGCTATTCACCATCGGCGTAATCGGCGTGGTCACGCGCCGCAACGTAATCATCATCCTGATGTCCATCGAGCTGATCCTCAACGCCGTGAACATCAATCTGGTGGCCTTTTCGCGCCACTGGGGCAGCGTGGACGCGCAGGTTTTTGCGATCTTTATCATCACCGACGCCGCGGCCGAGGCCGCGGTCGGGCTGGGCATCATCATCGCCTTTTTCCGCAATCGCGAGACGCTGCTGGCCGACGAAATGGATTTGCTGCGATGGTAGCCGGGACGATGTGCACGCATGACTGACGGATACTTTCTCGAGCACGCCGGGTGCATCCCGTTCTTCCCGCTGGTCACCGCAGCGGTGATGCTGCTCATCGGCCGGCGCCTGCCCAAGAGCGCGGTGAGCGTGCTGTGCTGCGGCAGTGTATTCACTGCTTTCGTCTTCTCTGCCGGCGCGGTATTCGAGTTGGTAGCGCGTCCCGCCGAGCAGCGTGTCTTTCAGAAAATTCTTTTTGAATGGGTTCCCGGCGGCGTGGCGCAAACCAGCGCGGGCGGCCTCCAGAATTTCGTCGCTGACTGGGGTGTTCTGCTAGATCCGCTTTCCGCGGTGATGATCCTGGTCGTCACCGGCGTCGGCTTCCTCATCCACGTCTACTCGATCGGCTACATGGGCCACGAGGGCGGCTACTACCGCTTCTTCGGATACATGAACCTGTTCATGTTCGCCATGCTCACGCTGGTGCTGGCCAACAACCTGCTCCTCCTGTTCGTGGGCTGGGAGGGCGTGGGTTTGTGCAGTTACCTGCTGATCGGATTCTACTTTCTGCGCAAGTCGGCCGCTGATGCGGGGAAGAAGGCCTTCATCGTCAACCGCATCGGGGACACTGGATTCCTCCTGGCGATTTTCCTGGCTTCGATGCTGCTTGGCACCATACGTTTCACTTCGAAAGGACTCGCCGACCCCGGCATGTATCCGGGAATGTTTGAAGCCCTCCGCGCCGGTTTGGCCTCGGGGCACCTGACCATGGGCGCGCCGGTGTTGACCACCCTCGCGCTGTTGATGTTTTTCGGCGCCACCGGCAAGTCCGCGCAAATTCCGCTCTATGTCTGGCTGCCCGACGCCATGGAAGGTCCCACGCCGGTGAGCGCGCTGATCCATGCGGCGACCATGGTGACCGCTGGCGTTTACATGGTCACGCGCATGAACCTGGTCTACCAGATGGCGCCGACCGCGCTGCTGGTGGTGGCGGTGACCGGCGCGCTGACCGCCATCTACGCCGCCTCGATGGGCCTGGTACAGAACGACATCAAGCGCGTGCTGGCTTACTCCACCATCAGCCAGCTCGGTTACATGTTTCTTGCCCTCGGCGTGGGCGCGTTCACTGCGGGCATCTTTCACTTGATGACCCACGCATTCTTCAAATCGCTGCTCTTGGTTGGCTCCGGCAGCGTGTTCCACGCGCTCTCCGGAGAGCAGGACATGCGCAAGATGGGCGCGCTGTGGACCAAGATCCCCGTCACCGCGAAAACTTTTCTGGCCGGCACCATCGCCATCGCCGGCATCCCCCCGCTGGCCGGCTTTTTCAGCAAGGACGAAATCCTGTGGCGGACGTTTTCCGGCGGGGAAGCTCCGATCTTCAAGGTCCTATTTTTTGTCGCCCTGCTCACCGCCGGGATGACCGCGTTTTATATGTTCCGCTTGGTTAACCTCACCTTCTTCGGCCAATCGCGTGTCGAGCACGAAGTCGAGCACCACATCCACGAATCGCCAAAATCCATGACCGTGCCGCTGATCATCCTGGCAGCACTCTCTGTCGTCGGCGGATGGGTGGGAATCCCCGCGGCGCTTAGGGGCGGCAACCACTTCGAGCATTTCCTCGAGCCGGTGGTGGCGCCGATCGGCGCGTTGACCGAAGGCACTGCGGAAAAAGCCACGCAGCCGATCGAGTATGGCTTGATGCTGCTATCCGTCGTTGTCGCGCTGGGGGGCATCTGGCTGGCGCGCTTGATTTACCTGCAAAGAGAAGGGCTCGCTGACCGGCTCGCCACGCAGTGGAGCGGTCTGCACGCCCTGCTCTTTCACAAGTACTACATGGACGAAATCTACGACGCGCTGTTCGTCAACCGCACCAAGGATCTGGCCACGTCGCTCGGCTCGTTTGACCGCGGCGTGATTGACGGCCTGGGGGTCGACGGCACCGCGGCGGTTACCCTGTTTACCTCGCGCGTTTCCATCTGGTGGGACACGTGGATTGTGGACGGCCTGGTGAACTTGACTGCCCAGTTGGTTCGTGTGGGCGCCTTTCTGGCGCGCCTGCTGCAGACCGGATTGGTGCAGACTTACGCGCTAGGCATCGTTCTCGGCGTCCTGCTCATGCTTGGATATTATCTGCGGCACTTGATCTAGAAGGACGGCGAACATTTGGTTGTGGATCGAGAGGCGAAAAAGTGAGCGAAATCTTTAGCGAGCATTTGTTAAGCGTGGTGATGCTGACGCCGCTGGCCGGCGCCATCCTCATGCTGTTCATCCCCGGTGACAACAAGACCGCGCACCGCGTGGTGGCCAATCTCACCGGCTTTGTTGGTTTCCTGGTCTCCTTGCCGCTCATCGGACGTTTCGTGGCCGGCACCCCCGGCTTCCAGCTCAAGGAAGACATGGACTGGATCCCCTCCATCGGCGCGCGTTACACGCTGGGCATTGACGGCATCAGCTTCCTGCTGGTGATGCTCACCACCGCGCTCGGGGCCATCGCCATTCTTTCCTCCTGGAGCGCCATCCACATGCGCGTCAAGGAGTACTACATCCTGCTGCTGCTCCTGCAGACCGGCATGCTCGGCGTTTTCATGTCCCTCGATTTCTTCCTGTTCTACGTTTTCTGGGAAGTGATGCTGGTGCCCATGTATTTCCTGATCGGTGTGTGGGGCAGCGACCGCCGGCTCTACGCAGCCATCAAGTTTTTCCTGTACACCCTGATCGGCTCGGTGTTGATGCTTTTGGCGATTCTTTCCATCTACTTCAACCACGCGGCGCTGATGGCCGGAGGCGGACGGGAAGCGGCCGATCTGGTTTCCCGCTGGGGCCTGCATCCCTCCTATACCTTTAACATTCCGATTCTTCTCGACACCACCAAGTTTTTCTCCGCCACCTTGCAGCAATACCTGTTCTGGGGGCTGTTCTTCGCCTTTGCCATCAAGGTGCCGATGTTCCCGTTCCACACCTGGCTGCCGGACGCGCACACGGAAGCGCCCACAGCCGGCTCGGTAATCCTGGCCGGCGTCCTGCTAAAGATGGGAACCTACGGTTTCCTGCGTTTTTCCGTGCCCATGCTGCCGCAAGCCACCCAACGCTACGCCCCGCTGATGATGATCGTCTCGGTGATTGCCATCATTTACGGAGCGCTGGTGTGCATGATGCAGAAGGACATGAAGAAGCTCATCGCCTATTCTTCCGTGAGTCACCTGGGCTTCTGCACCCTGGGCATTTTTGCCCTGACCCCCATGGGAATACAAGGCAGCATCCTGCAGCAGATCAACCACGGGATATCCACCGGAGCGCTCTTCCTCATCGTCGGCATACTATACGAGCGGCGGCACACCCGGCAGATATCCGAGTTCGGCGGACTTTCTACACCTATGCCCAACTTCGCCGCCATCTACCTGATCATCAGCCTCAGCTCGCTGGGCATGCCGCTGCTCAACGGCTTCATCGGCGAATTCGTCATCCTGCGCGGCGTCTTCGAAGTGCCGCACTACGGCATGATTTATTCCACGTGCGCGGTGATTGGGATTGTCCTCGGCGCAGCGTACCTGCTGTGGCTCTACCAGCGGGTCATGTTTGGCCCGGTCACCAACCCGGCCAACGAACACTTGCTCGACCTCAACCTGCGCGAATTTGCCTGCCTGGTGCCGCTGGTTCTGGCGGCGTTCTGGGTGGGCATCTATCCCAAGCCGCTGCTCGACTACATTGAGCAGCCCGCCAAGCAGATCGTCGAGCGCGTCAACCCGCACTATTACGACGCCCTTCGGCGCCGGGCGCCGGTGGTAACCGTCCCTGTGGTGGGCGTTGTCCAACCCGGCGCGATCTTGCCCGAGGTAACATCAAAGGTCCCGCCGGCCACGCCGGCGAAAACGGAAGGCAGGTAAGCCGCCGCGATGTGGAGCCAGTTCATCAACTATCTGCACCCGAGCCGCGAGATCGGCTTGATCGTTCCGGAGCTGCAGCTCACCGTCTTTGGCCTGGGCATCCTGCTCACTGATTTCCTGCTCGATGTGCGCTCCAAGGCCTGGAACGCGGCCATGGCGCTGATGGGAATCTGCTTCAGCGGTTTTTCGCTATGGATGCTGCGCGGCACCGAAGCCATGGGCTTCCACAGCTCGGTGTTGGTGGACCCGTTCTTCATTTTCTTCGGGATGCTGTTCCTGGCGTCGGCGGCGCTGGTGGTTCTGCTGTCGGTGCGCTACCTGGACATCGAAGCTGAGCACCACGGCGAGTTCTACGCCCTGCTGCTTTTCGCCACCGTGGGGATGATGTTCATGGCCTCGGGCATTGACCTGGTGGTGCTCTTCCTGGGCCTTGAGACCATGGCCATCGCCTTCTATATCCTGGTCGGCTTCCTGCGCCGCGACAAGCGCTCCAACGAAAGCGCCTTGAAGTACCTCTTGCTCGGCGCCTTCAGCTCCGGCATCCTGGCTTACGGTTTCTCGATCATGTACGGCATCGCCGGCTCGACCAACCTTTCACAGATTGCCGGGGCTTACCGCGCCCACCGCCCCGATGACCTGCTGGTGCTGCTCTCTCTGGTCACTGTTTCGGCCGGGCTCTTCTTCAAGATTGCCGCTGTGCCGTTCCACCAGTGGGCGCCGGACGTTTACGAGGGCGCGCCGACGCCGGTGACCGCTTCGATCAGCGTGGCTTCCAGCGCCGCGAGCTTCGCCATGCTGTTGCGTTTGTTCCTCACCGCGTTCTGGCCGGTGCGGCCCAGCTGGGAGATGATGCTCGCTGTGGTGGCGGTAGCCTCCATGACCCTGGGAAATTTCGCCGCCATCGGCCAGAACAACATCAAGCGGCTGCTGGCATATTCGTCCATCGCCCACGTCGGCTACCTGCTGCTGGGCGTGGTGGCCGGGAACGCCGTGGGCTTCAAAGGCGTTGCCTTTTATCTCTTCGCCTATGCCTTCATGCAGACCGGCGCGTTCGCCGTGGTGATCGTGCTGCGGCGCAAGGGCCTGATTGGCGACGATATGGAGGACTTGAACGGCTTGATCGAGCGCAGCCCCGTCGCCGCCATCCTGCTGCTGCTCTTCATGCTCTCGCTGGCGGGGATTCCGCCGACAGCGGGCTTTATCGGAAAGTATTTTATTTTCCAGGCGCTGATCGAATCGCGGCATTACGTCTTGGCCGTCTTCGCCGCGTTGTACGTTGTGCCGGCGCTGTACTATTACTTCCGCATCGTGGTGCACGCCTGGATGCGCGAGACCACTGATCCCGTGCGGCCCACGGTCTCGGTGGGGCAAGCCGTGGCGCTCGCCGCCTGCGCCTTCATTGTCCTGGGCGCCGGGCTCTTCCCCGAACGCTTTATCCGCCTCGCCGACTTCACCCTGCTCTCGCAGTTCCTGCCGTTCTTTCGCTGACAGATTGCGTTAGACTGGTCGCAGCCATGCCTGCCGACGACCCTGAATCGCAGCGTAACGCTCCGCCCGGACGCTCATCGCCTGCGTCGATCCAGCAGCAATTTGCTATTGCTTTGGAGTTGCCGTTCGTTCTGGTGACCAGCGTAATCGTGGGCGGCGCCTTCGGCTATCTGCTGGACCGCTGGCTGCACACCAAGCCATTTGGCATGCTTATCCTTGGCGCTCTGGGGTTTTTTGCCGGGGTGCGAGAGATCGTAAAGCGTACGGGGAAAGGAAGCGATGGCGGAAAGTCGGGCAGCGCGCGCTGAACGGCCAAGAGATTTCGAGCGCAGAATGTCGCGGACCACGCTCGTTCTCGGCGGCATCGCCGCCGCTGTCGCCGCGGCCTTGTCCGCCTGGGGCACAGCCGCCGGAGTGTTGATGGGCACCGCGCTGGCCTGGCTCAATCTGCGCTGGCTGGAGCAAGCCGTAAACGCCGTCGCGGCCCTCTCCGTGGCCCAAGCCAATGCCCCCAAACCGCGCATCTCTTTCTGGACCTACTTCAAGTTCTTCGCCCGTTACGCCTTGATAGCACTGGTCTTATATGTTACCGTAACGCGCTTGCCAGTCCCCGTTCTCAGCGTGTTGGGTGGCTTGCTGGCGCTGGGAGCTGCTGCTATGCTGGAAGGGACTCGGGACGCTTTGGGGAAAGCGCGATAGTCCTGGATAAGCCTTGATAAGCAATGATCGCTGAACAGACTCCTCTCACCGAACTGCTCAACCGTACCTTGGGACCGGCTTTGGCCCACGCGCTGCAAGGGCTGGGCATCCCATCGAATCCGGCGGCAGCCTTTTCCGAAGCATTCGTGATGTCTGCTGTGGTCGTTCTGCTGGGTATGCTGCTGGTGATGCTGCTCAAGCCGCAAATTTCCGTTGACCGGCCCGGCGCGCTCCAGCAGGTCTGCGAAATCCTGCTTACCAATCCCACCAAGTTCGGCATCCGCGACCTGCTCGATGAACATGCCGGCCATCACGGCCGCAAACACCTGGCCATGGTCGGCTCGATCGCCATCTTTATTCTGCTTGGCAACCTGCTCGGCATTTTCCCGTTGTTCAGCACGCCGACGGCGAACCCCAGTGTTCCGCTGGCGTGTGCCATCCTCACCTTCTTGTATTTCAACTTGCAGGGCTTTCGCGCGCACGGCGTGGCTGGCTATCTGAAACATTTCGCCGGCCCCAACCCGTTTCTCGCGCCGTTGCTCTTTCCAGTCGAGATCATCAGCACCAGCGCCCGCGTGTTGTCCCTGACCGTGCGTCTCTACGCCAACATGTTTGCCAGCGAGCTGGTCTATCTTGTCTTTCTGGGGCTGCTGGTCGGTCCTGTTGCCAGCGTGTGGCATAAGTTTCCACCGGTAGCCATCGTTCTGGCGATTTTTCCGGCGACCATTCCTATACTGTTTATCGGTCTGCATATTTTTGTCGCCGTGCTGCAGACCATGGTTTTCACGATTCTTCCGTCCATTTATCTGGGCATGGCCACGGCGCACGAGCACTAATCCGGCATCATCCCGTCCAGCGTGAGGCCGCTCTGCACGAGGGGTGAGCGGCAACCACCTCCTGGCGGACAATTCATACGCGAGGAGAAAAAGAAATGAAGAAAGCAGCAACGATTCTCTTGCTGGCTGTCGCTGTGCTGGTTCTGGCTCCGGCGGCTTTCGCTGCCGAAGGCGCTCCGGCGGGCGGCACCAACTGGGTGGCGATTTCCGCAGCCTTTGGCATGGCTATCGCCGCGGGCGCCTGCGGCATCGCGCAGTCGCGCGTCGCGGCGTCGGCCTGCGAAGGCATGGCGCGCAATCCCGGCGCCGCGGACGCTATCCGCGGCTCGATGATTCTCGGCCTGGTATTCGTCGAGACGCTCGCTCTGTTCACGCTGGTCATCATCTTCGCCAAGGTTTAGAGAAGCAGCGGCGCGAAGCCGCTGTTTGTTTTGGGCTGACTCAAACGGTCCGGAGGCACCCGCCTCCGGGCCGTTTCCATTTGCGGAGCTCACCGTAGCGCCGGCGTCCCGCCGGCCTTGCGGGCGACCGGCACGAGGCCCCGAGGATCGGGGCGCTACGAATTAAAGTGAGAGGCTACCGCAGCGAAGTTGCCGAAAGCGAAGCGAGCGACATCAGCGGCCCAGGCATCAACCCGAGGAGAATCGTAGCGATCGCGGTGATAAACAGCACCGCGCCCACACCTCGCGGCAATGGCGCCGGCGTCCAATCCGTGGCCGGCTCGCTGAAGTACATCACCCGAATAACTCGCAGGTAATAAAACGCGGCAATCACGCTGTTGATCGCCAGGATCACCGCCAGGCCCACCAGCCGCGCGCGCAGCGCGGCATCAATAATGTAGAGCTTGCCCAGGAATCCCGCGGTCACCGGCAGCCCCAGCAGCGAGAGCAGATAGATCGAGAGGCACAACGCTGCCAGCGGCTCGCGCGTCCCCAGGCCGGCGTAGTCCTGCAGATCCACGTGCCGCTCCCCGGTCCCGCCCAGGTGCGCGACGATAGTAAACGCACCCAGCTTCACCAGCGCGTACACCACCAGGTAGAACAGCAGCGCGGCAATGCCCAACTCGCTGCGCGCGGCAAAGGCCACCAGCAGGTAGCCGGCATGGGCGATCGAGGAGTAAGCCAGCAAGCGCTTCATGTTGGTCTGCTGCAGCGCGGCCAGGTTGCCGATGAACATGGTCAGCACCGCCGACACCCACAGGAACCAGAACCATGTACCGTTGATGGAATCAAAGCCGGTGAACAGGATGCGCAGCAACAGCGCGAACGCCGCCGCCTTCGGCCCGCTGGCGAACAGCGCGGTCACCGGCGTGGGCGCGCCCTCGTAAACGTCCGGTGTCCACACCTGGAAAGGCGCCACGGCGATCTTGAAACCCAGGCCCACCAGGATCATCCCGCAGCCCATCACCAGCAGCATGCCGGAAGTTTCGCCGTGGGCGATCTTGCTGCGCAGCAGCTCCAGGTTCGTGGTGCCCGATGCGCCGTAGACCATCGCCGCGCCGTATAGGAAAAACGCCGTGGCGAACGATCCCAGCAGGAAATATTTCAGCGCCGACTCGTTGGACTTTTCCGCGTTGCGCCGGAAGCCGGCCAGGATGTAGCTGGAGATGCTGCTGATTTCGAGGCCGACGAACGCGGTGAGCAGCTCTTCGGCGCTGGCCATCACCGCCATTCCCGCGGTGGCAAACAGCAACAGTGCGTAATACTCGCCGAGCTGCAGCCCTTCGCGCCGGAGGTAATCGAAGGAGCCGAGCATCACCAGGGAAGTAAATGCGAACAGCGCGGCCATCAGATACAGGCTGAAGTTATCTATGCGCACCACTCCGCCAAAAGCCGAGCCGGGATCAACAGAAGCGACCAACACGGCGAAAAGGCTGGAGAGCGCTCCCAACAGTCCCATCGCCGCCAGGATGCCCTTGCGCTCTCGCGGAACAAACGGGTCCACCACCATGATCAGTATCCCAAAGCCACAGGCCACCAGGACCGGGCTCATGCGGACAAAATCATCAGCCGGCGGAAACATCTACGGTTGGCCCGCCTTTCCGGAAATGCTGCTCGCCGGAGGCTCCACCTTGGCAGTGGCCGGCGCTCCGGGCGTCCCACGAGCGAGGTACTGGAATGGCCGCTCCATCTGTTTGAGCACGGCTGCGCTTGCTGCTTCTGTCCTGCTGGTGAACAAAGGGGAAGCCACGCCCATCAGCAGGATCATCGCGCAGACCACGGCGAGGATCAGCCGCTCGCGCGGAGAAGCGTCGGGCAGGCTGCGGTTTTTCTCCTGGGTGATCTCGCCGTATACCAGCCGCTGGTAGGCCCACAACAGGTAAACCGCCGAGAGGATCGCTCCCGTCGCGGCAAACGCTCCCCACGAGGCGCGGCGTGAGAATGTCCCGGTCAGGATCAGAAATTCGCCCACGAACCCGTTGAGCAAGGGAAGCCCCAGCGAAGAGAGGCAGATGAACAGGAAAAATGAAGAGAGCACCGGCATCGGTGCGGCAATTCCGCCGAACTCGCGGATCATGTGGGTGTGCCGCCGGTCGTAGAGCATCCCGGCGACCAGGAAGAGCCCGCCGGTCGAGACTCCGTGGTTCAACATTTGGTAGACCGCGCCCTGCATGCCCACCTGGTTGAACAC
>JBGPJC010000059.1:0-23999 GCA_041485165.1 Terriglobia bacterium
ACTTTGCTCGACCCGGCCGCGCTCCGGAAGCTGGCACGGCATTTCTCCGACCCCGGGGTTGGAGCGGTTTGCGGGGAGTTGCGCTTGATGAGCGCGGACGGCAAGCCGGCCATGGAAGCGCAGTACTGGCGGTACGAAGTGGTGCTGAAGTTCCTGGAAAACCGCCTGAATTGTGTTCTGGGGGCTAACGGTGCGGTGTTTGCTGTGCGCCGGGAGCTCTACCGCCCGCCGGCCTCCGCTATTGTGGAAGATTTTCAGATCCCCATGGACATCCGTTTCTCCGGGCGCCGCGTGGTCTATGACCTCGAGGCGGTGGGCATGGAAGAGGTGGCACCGACGTCCGGCGATGAGTTCCGGCGCAAAGTGCGCATCGGCACCGGGGTGTATCAGACTTTGCTGGCTTGCCCGCGCTTCCTCAATCCGCTGCGAGGAATGCCGGCGTTCGCCTATTTCTCGCACAAGGTTTTGCGCTGGCTGGTGCCATACTTTCTTTTAATTCTTCTGGTGACGAATGTCCTGCTGGTCCGCAAGCCCCTCTATACGGCACTCCTGGCAGTGCAAGCGCTGTTCTATGCGCTGGCATTTGTCGGAGGGTTTCGCCTGCGCCGCGGGAAGGCTGCCGGCGCCGCCGGCGTGGCCTTTTACTTTCTCAGCATGAACCTGGCGCTCTTCCTGGGATCACTGCGCCTGCTGGGTGGCAATCAAAGCACGGTGTGGGCTTCCACGCCGCGGCGGGCCCCGGCGGAAAGCAACCCCTGCGAGAACGCACCCGCCACCGGCAGGCCTACGGACTTGGCGCGCCGCGCCTGAATGGGAATGGTCGCGGTGACTCGAATGCCTTTGGTGACCGGCGACTGCGCAACGCCTGCCAGGGCGATCCCCTCAGCCATGCGGTCGCCCGTGTGGAACGCCGCGGGGAGCAGCCTCTCGCTGCCGGTGCGGTCTTCTCCGCGACCATTCGGCAAATCATGACCGGCCAAAACCGCCTCAACCCATGAAGCTGCCATAAATACCCTTATAGTTATAACCTTAAGAATTATATTGTTGCTGCTCACTTCGAGGGCCATGCCCGAAAGCAACGCCATTACCGGACCATACGGAACCACATTGCGCCAGCTGCGCGGATAGATGGCCCAGGGGGGGAAGAATTGTTTCAGTGAATCCCTGGAACTCCTCCGACCGCGCGGCCGTGAGGCGTCTGATAACCGATCGATTTCACAGCTACCAACACAACCTGGACAAGGCTTCTTGGGGAACAGGCATACGGCTTTGGGCAACCACTTCCGATCTCGTGTCCTTTCAAAAGGTCGCTGAGGCATGCCAAAAGGCGGTTCAGCCTGGCGATGTAATCCTCAGCTTCACCTGGGACATACTTCACGAGGTGATCCTCTGGCGTTCCGGTCTCTGGAGTTACAGAGATGGCTATGGGTTCCAATGCGGCAAGCAGGGCGTGAGGGAAAGGCACACAGACGTCTTAACGGGTTTTCCTGCTTGTACCACAATTCGGCCGTCAGCCTGGTTCACGACGGCGAGCTTTTGGCGGCGGCTGAGGAGGGGCGTTTTACACGGCTTAAGAACGACCGGCGTTTTCCGCACCAGGCAGCGAATTACTGCCCGGAGCAGGGCGGCATCGACCCGCGGGACCTGGATGCAGTGGTCCACTACGACAACGCAGCACAACGAACATTCAACCTGGCGCCGCAGCGCGCCAAGGCTCGGGATTCGCTGGGCGACGGCATGTGCTGCTCGCCAGCTCTGCTACTTGATGCAGACAAAGAGCGTGGCGTCACAGAACGTGAGAATGGGCTCTTTCAGCAAAGGCGTGCTCTTGGCCATTTTCAACAAAGCCTTCCGCCACGAGAAAAAGTGGTCGAGATCAACTGACTCGATACGGTCGTAAATGTGCGAAAACCCGACTTCACGGAAAGCACGCCGCAGTTGCCAGTAGGTGAACTGGTTGAAGTCGATACCGAGTTTCATGATGTCGGGGCCCTGGCGAGAAATCCGCAGGCGATAGCGCCACTGGTCCGGGAGCCAGCCGTACAAAGGCATTGGATACTCGTAGGAAATCAAGCTGAATTTGTTGGTAGAGGTAAAGAAGAAGACGCCGCCCGGCTTGAGCGCCCGATACACACGCTGGAGAGCAATTCGCCATTTTTCGATGTGTTCAAAGACCGAGTTGGCGAAGACCGCATCATAAGCGCAGTCGCCGATGTCGGTTTTCTCGATGTTGCCCAGTTCGATATCGGCCTCAATTCCGTTCTGGCGGCCGAAGTCTCGCGCATAATCGATCAGTTGCTGGCTGATCTCCAGTCCTTTGCACCGGAGCCCAGCTCGTTTGCACAGCAGCGGGAACCAGCCAGTGCCGGTTCCAATCTCCAGGATGCGGGTCTCGGGCGTAAGGTGGCCAAAGCGACGAAGGATTCGCAAATAGCCTTCGTACTCAGGCAACATGTCGTCAAGAGAAAGATGCCTCTTGGTATCGATATAGCGGACTACGTCAGACAGGCATTCGTCGGTACTCATCGGATCAAAAAAACCATTTTATGCTAACACATTTCCCGCTGACGGACTTATGTCTGCTCTCGAGAAGCTCCAGCGCCGGTGGGGATTGCATTTCGCCGGACGCCCAGCACCTGGAGAGAATTCGAGTGGGCCGGGGCCACCCGCGGAATTTTTAGTTTCCAGGCGAGTTGGATGCAGCCGATCCGGACACGTCGAAATTCACCGAATCCATGTTGCGCTACCTGGCCCCTGATTCGGCCAAGGTGTTGCGTCCCCTGGTCCAAGAGCTGGTTGCACTCGGTTTGAAGCATCCTCCGAAGGAAGCGTTGGAGGAGGAAGTGTCGGAGCCGGAATTTCCAATTTCAACACCCGAACGGCGTGAGTTTTTCATTTCCGCAGACCGTCAAGAGTGAGTCTTTGCGCACCCCAAACATCAATCCGACAATCGTGCCTTGACGAGATGATAGAGGGCGGCTACTGCATCTTTCCAGCCGATTTTTTGCCTTCTTCGTACATACGCCCATAGCAGGAGATGGGCAGTTCATAGATTCGGCAGCCCAGCTTGGCTACCTTCACCGTCACCTCGGGTTCAAAGCCAAAGCGGTTGGAAGAAAGTTGAATGGGGGGCTCACTTTTCTTGACTGTTCTGTCTCGACCCGCTTTTCGGGACACCTAGCGGTTCTTGGTTCGACCAGGAAATATTGCGAGGAACCAAGCCACGATTTCCATTTTAGCTTCCAAAGCAGGCGGTATAGTACACCGAATTGCTTTCTTTCGAGCCGTTGTGTGCGCATTTGCCATCCGGGCCGTCTCTGTAGGGCTACGAAGAAAGCCACCGCGTTCCGCCGAGAAAATTTCCATGAAACCGGCCAATTAATCGAAGTTCAAGATTATACTGGTCGCCACCGATGCGACTCCGTTGCGTGACGAGCTGGGGGGCCGGCGATACGGCCGCTCGCAAGGCCGTGAGCAGATTCGAGGCAGGGCGATGATCTCCGTCGTCATTCCCACATACAAGGAACGGGCCAATATTGAGCGCCTGGTGGAGCGGGCCGGGGCTGCGCTGTCAGAGTGTGGAGAAGGATACGAACTGATCGTCGTGGACGACGGCAGCCCGGACGGCACCGCGGACGAAGTCCTTCGTCTCGCCGCGACGCGGCCGTGGCTGCAGCTGCTGGTGCGGGAGAATGAGCGCGATCTTTCCACCGCGGTCATTGCCGGCTGGCGCATCGCGCGCGGCGACGTCTTTGGCTGCATGGACGCCGACCTGCAGCACCCGCCCGAAATTCTCCCCAAGCTGCTTGCCGAATTGCGCAAGACCGGCGCCGACATCGTGGTCGGCAGCCGCCATGTGACCGGGGGTGGCGTCAGCGAGTGGAGCCTCAGGCGCCGCTTCATCTCCTGGACCGCCACCATGCTGACCACAGTCATCCTTCCCGGGACCCTGGGCCGGGTGAAAGACCCCATGTCCGGCTTTTTCCTGGTGCGCAGGTCGGTCCTGGCTGGCGTGGCGCTCAACCCCATCGGCTACAAGATTCTCCTCGAAGTGCTGGCCAAGGGGAATTACACCCGCGTGGCGGAAGTTCCCTTCGTCTTTGAGGAACGCGAACAGGGCGGCAGCAAGATGAGCGGGAAGACCACGCTCCAATACCTCGCCCACCTGTTGCGGATTTCGGTCGATTCCGGGGAAGCGCTCCGGCTCTTCAAGTACTCCTTCGCCGGCCTGACCGGTGCTCTGGTCAACATCCTCACGGCGATTTATTTGTTCATGGGCATGTTCCATTGGCCCATTCCTCCAGCCGCGCTGGCCGGAGCGGCCCTGGCCATCGTGAACAACTTCCTGTGGAACGAGTTTTTCACCTTTCCGGAAACCCGCCGCGCCGATCCCGGTTGGACTCACTCGCTGGGCAGATTTGTGGCCTTCGCTACGGTATCTGCCACGGGCGTAGCCATAAACGTGGGGGTGATCACCACCATGCAGTACGGGCTGCGCGTTCCTGGCAGTTGGAGCGTGGTGGCGGGCGTCAGCGTGGCTGCGGTGTGGAACTATCTTATGAACTCCAACATCACCTGGCGCGCCTGGTGGGACCGCAAACTGCTTTCCCGGACAGCTCTCCCTCCCCAACCCACTACCGGACTGGACGGCCTGGTTTACGTGCCGTGCAATCTCTGCCAATCCAACCATGCCCGCATCCTCTATCCGGGAGATGCCGCGCACCACGCGCGCGTTTCCGCGCAGACCTTTCGCTGCACCAGCGAGCAGCACGGCGATTTCACCAATATCGTCGAATGTGAATCCTGCGGCCTGCTCTACGAAAACCCCCGCGAACCGGAGCAGGATATCGAGGCGCAGTACGAACAGGTGGAGGACCCCTCCTACGAGCGCGAGAAAGAGGGCCGCTTCCGCACCTTCAGCGGCACGCTGCAGGGCCTCGAAGCGCTCGTCCGTCCCGGCAAGATTCTCGATGTGGGCTGTTACCTGGGCCTGTTCCTCGACGTGGCACGAAAGCGGAACTGGGAAACGCACGGCGTAGAGCCCAGTGCCTGGGCCTCCAAGCGCGCGCGGGAAAAAGGCCACGACGTGATCAACGCGCCGTTGCGCAAGGCCAATCTTCCCGCCGGGACTTTTGATCTGGTCACCCTGTGGGATGTCATCGAGCATCTGCACGACCCGCTGGGCCAGTTGCGCGAGATGCACCGCCTGCTCAAGCCCGGCGGGATCTTCGGCCTCAGCACCATGGACGCGGGCTGCCTGTTCGCCAAGATGGCCGGCCGCCGTTGGCCCTGGTTCATGCGCATGCACCTGTACTACTACACGCGCGGCTCACTGACGCGCACACTGCAGGCCGCGGGTTTCGAACTTTTGAAGGTGCAAACACACAAGCGCGTCGTCTCGCTGCGTTACCTGCTGGAGAAAATGGCCGCGTTGCTGGGCCCGTTGGCTCCGGTTGGTAAGATTCTTGGGCGCCCTTTCGGGAAGATTTTCGTCACCGTGGACATGGGTGACATCATCAACGTGTACTCGCGGCGCCCGCTCACTCCGCTGGACCGCGCTGCGCCCGCCGAGGGCGTGCAGTCCGCCAAGTAGCGCGCCTGCAGCGGCAATGTCTGCAGCCGGGGTACACAGACTGAAACCGACACATTCAGGTGTGTCGAGCGCGCTCACCCGCGCGGCGGGACCCTACTCTTTCCGATAGATCATCAGGGCTGCAAGCGGGCGCCCTACCGTATCGTTTCGTGCGCCCTCGCATTGCGTAAACCCGGCTACTGTTGAATCGCGATAGGTGCGTGCCCCGCAGCGCACCGCACAAGCCCCGCCCTCCTGAACGCGACCAGCCCTCGCACTTCGTTCATTCTCCCCTGTGGAAGCACGACAAGCAGGATGGCCCGAAAGCGATAGGAGGGAGAGACTCACCCCCGGGCGGCCCGCCTCGCGCCAGCTTGCCAGCAAGTCGCGGGGTGAGCCGGTCCGCGAGCCAGGAACTGTCAATTATGACCCCTCGCGGCTTCCTGCCCTGCGCGCCGCCGGTCACAGAGAAATCGCGTGAGGGCTTCGGCAGCCACCTGATGTCCCCGAAGATTCAAGTGGCCTTCGCCGAGCCCGCTCTTCCTGAATCCATTCAGGTAAGTCCCTTCCCGCAAAGCCTGTTCGCCGAGCGGAACGGACAGAAGAAGCACGGGCATGTGATTCTGCTCGCCAAAATTTTTCAGCCGCATATCGGCATAAGAAAGGGTATCGGTGCCCAGCTTTTCGAGAAAGGCCTGGCGGACCTGCCGATCGGGCGCAATCTGGAGCGGCGTCGGCATGCAGACGAGCGCGAAATCCGCCTGATGGGCGCGGGCTTCGTCACGAACCCTCAGCAGCAGCGCTTCAGTAACTCGCCAGGCTTCCAACAGGTAGGGGTGCTCTGGCTTGAGGAAAGGCCATGTCGAGGAGTAGTTGGAAGGCACGCCGCCCCCCGCATTCTGCTGCTTTTGCCTCACCCGCCCGTTATACCTGCGTTCATTGAAAGTGTTCAGGAGCTGCAGTAGTCGCGACCAGCTTATCACCTCGGAAATCACGCGGTGACGAAGTACGCTGGCTGGCCGGAAATACCGGTCCTGCCGAAAACTGTCATCGAGCACTAACTCGTCTCCGCGAAAGACGAAATACGGGCGGAGTCCCTGGGCTGCATAGTCGAGCGGGCGGCTGTTGTCGAACAGATCGTTGCCGGGATAAAAGACCAAAAGGACCAGATCGGGGCGGTACTTCCACACCCGGGTCGTCAGAAGGAGGAATTCCTGCGCAGTGCCATACCCGTTGACGCCAAAGTTCAAAACCTCAACACGTTGCCCTGCCATCGCGGGGCAGCGTGGCAGCGCCTTCTCGGTGAGCATGCAATACGTTTCGTCAAGGGAAACCTGCCGGCTCTCCACCATGGAATCCCCGAGGACAGCGACGCGAAACGTGCCTGGGGGCTTTTCAATGCTCCGCTCGATGTCGCGCTGACCCTCACTGTTAATCCGGACGTATGTGTCGCCTTCCGACACCGACCAACCCGCGGCTCCGGGTCGCAGCGCCCATGCCAGCGTCGGGTCATAGACATAAAACGACGCGTCGAAGCGGATTCCGAGCAGACGCAGGCCAACTTCCACCAGGAGCAGCGCCACAAGGAAAGAGAACATCAGAAGGAATAGTTTTTTCTGCCATGGCAAGGCACGAGCGGGGCTGGGATTTGCGCGGTGCATCGAATCCGTGTGATCGACAGCCGGGACCGGCGATTCCCTTCTGCGGCCCGGCAAGAGTAGCAACCGGGCGGTTCGACTGTCAACCGCGGCCCCACCGGCCGTTGCCCCGGCAAACCCCGGGAATCGAATCACCGGCGCGCCGGCCGGAAAGCAGGGAGCTACTTCGTCCCTACTAACCGGATATCGAGCAACAACCGGCCAGGCAGATATGTTCCGATTGCCTTGCGCACGGAATACGGCAGGCTACCGGGAAAAGTCTCAAACCATCGCAGGAAGGCGATGGGCATCGGGAAATCGCGTCTTTTGACCCAGAGATACGTACGCACTCTTGAAGGCCCGGTTTACCGGAGCAGGTTGCGGAGTTCGCCTACAATGTGTTCCCGCAGGTGGAACCCGGGTCCGAGCGGTCGAAGTGCTTCGAAACGTCGTGCCGGCCATTCAGGCGGTTCGGCGTAATACGCACGTAGAAACCCCCGGGAGCCAGGGCGCGATAGGGAACCAGGGTCATGATTCCCCACACCCGATTGTTCAACGCGAGCGTATCCACCACCTGGTTCGGATAGTTGTCCAGAAACGGGATCAGCGTTCCACTCCCGCAACCGATGCTGCCGCATGCGTCAGACCACCAGAAATCATCGCCCGGCTGAGGCGGAATGTCGCAAACGGGGCGAAGGATCGGCGCTGGACCGCGTTGCGCCCGCCGAGGGCGTGCAGTCCGCCAAGTAGCGCGCCTGCAGCGGCAATGTATGCAGCCGGGGTACAGAGACTGAAGCCAACACCTTAAGGTGTCCCGAGCACGCTCATCCGCGCGGCGGGACCCTGCTCTTTCCGATAGATCATCAGCGCTGCAAGCGGGCGTCCGACCGTGTCGTCTGGACGGGCCGAGCAATTGGCAAAGGCCAGTAGCGGCTCGAACGGCAAGATTGCAAGGCGCAGAGGCCTGGGCAATTGGTCCCCGGAAATCCAGGGATCGACAGGCAACCATTCGCTCAGAATTGCTTTTCGGTCCAACTTCAGCCCGGGCGCGCTAAGCAGGCGCTCGGCCAGCGTCCCTGCATCATAGTACCGTTCATAGAATTGCTCACTTTCCGCGGGAGCGCCCTTGCTGTCCGTATTGCGAAAGACATCCTTTCCTTTCCGGCGGTAAGGCACTTCTATGACCAGCGTTCCCCCGGGCTTCAGTACACGCCGAAACTCCTGCAAGGCTTGCATATCGCCCTGGTCCGGAATGTGTTCGATGACGCTGATGGAATAAACCAGGTCAAAGGAGTTGTCCGGATAAGTCAGTTGCCGGGCGTCTTGGTATTCCGCTGTGTAGTTATCCAGGCCAAGAGTCTGGGCGAGCATCTTCCATCGGCTGAAGATCTGTTCGTCATCCAGATCCGTGGCAGTTACGCGGCCGGAAGTTTTCGACGCCAGAAATATGCTCAACAGTTTCGGGCTGCTTACATCGAGTATTGCCGGGTTCCGTAAGCGTAAGGCTTCCTGAAGTGCGATCGCGTTTGGCAAGAATCTCCAGTAGCCGACCGGGGCAACCAGCGTTTTGATCGCCGCGACGAGCTGGCCTGCAAAAAGGAGCCGAGCTCCACAGCGCAATGCAAAGAAGTAAATGCGGAAGCCGGCTGCGGTTGTGTTCACTGTAGTGGCATCTCCAAGCTGCCGGGGGGGTGACTTCAAGTCTGGGGGGCTCCTGAGCTGGGAGCGTGTGGGCGGAATGATGCCAGCCCTGCGCCGCCTCTGTCAAGGAGCACACACGCCGGCTGCCCGCCATGGGGCGTGATCGTGCCATTCAGGGGCGGGCCGAACTGGAAGAAGGCAGCGGCGTTCAGGGTCTCATTGGCATTGAAAGTGAATGCAGGCAGTTGCCCGCTGCTGCATGCCGTACACCTCAGCGGCGGACCAGGGACGCCGCGATACTGTCACGAGCACATGACAGATGGCCTGAGCGGAAAACGCGCACAGAAAGGCGGCGAGTATCTCGCTCAAGGATAGGTGAGCTCGTAGATGCGGTAGACCTTGTTCGCATACAGGCAGCGGAAAAAGATCCCCGGCTGAAGCTCTCCTGCCGAGCAGCCATCCGGCATCCGCATCGTCCTCTGGATCATCCCCAGGTCGGAATAGATCATGTACCTGGGGTGGCGCCGTTCCAGATACGCGGGAATTTCCTTAGCAACCTCGGGGTAAACCAGGAGAGCGCGCTCGGTCGCCAGCAGTGGCAGCCCCAGGGCATGGGCCACAATGTTGCCTTCAAAGTTGTACTCGTCGATCACGATCGAATCGCTGGGGCCGAAGCGGTTACGGAGTTGATCGCTGACATCGTCGATGTAGTGCGCATAGCGAAGGCGCGGAGAGACAGAGGCCATGCGCTCCGAGATCCGGGTTCTCGACTCACTGACGAGCAGGATACCTGCCTGGGTAAGAATCATGCTCGTCAAAACCAGCGCACTGAAGGCGCGCGACCTGTTCGCCGAGAGCCGTTTTCTGTACACTGTCAGTCCGAGCCCCCCAAGCACGGCGAAAAGCAGCACGGCCGTCAGGGTGTACCGAGCCGTCGAGACCGTAGCATGGCGGAAGATCTGCAGGTAATACACGCCGAGAAAAAACATCGTCACGCCGATGTATCGCCGCGCCGGCGGATGCCTTGCCAAACCAGCCACGGCACAGATCGCGCCCATAAAAGGAAGCGGGGATAGGCCGAGGAGTATCACCGCGGCCGGTAAAGCCAACTCGTAGTAAAGCGAAGGAGCCGCCCTTCCTGCAGAACTCTGTTGCGCTGCCGCTTCACGCAAAAACTCCGCGTTGAAATGAATTGCATAGAGCGGGTCGCCATACTGGAACCAGGAGTAGGCACTCCATAAGTACGCCCAGGAGCCTGCGAGGAGACAAAAGAGCAAGATGGCACGCAGCCTCCGGGATGACCAGAAATCGGCGCGGAAGAGATCGCGCGGAGAGTTGAGGAGAAATAGAGATAAAACCGGGAGGAAGATCCATGTCTCATACCGGATCCCCGAGCTCACTGCCAGACTGAGAGCACCGGCCACCAGCGCTGTCGTCCGTTCATTTCGAAGGTACTCAAGCCAGCCCCAGATACCGGCCAGCAAGAAAAAAAGATAGAGCGACTCAGAAGAAGATGTCGTGCTGTAGCCGATGGCGAGGCCGGAGAACGCAACAATGAGCGTGGATAAACGGGCGGATTCTTCGTCCCCGAGGATCCGGCCGATGTGGTAGATGATCCACAGAACTCCGATGCCGGCCGCCAAGCTCAAGAATCTCGTGGCCAGTTCTGCGTCTCCAACAAGCCAGCCCACCGGCCCCGCCAGGTAAAAATGGCCCGGCCCCCACTGCGTGAGCGGCGGGTGAAGGGTTGGGTGCTGCATCCATGCGGCGGCGGATGCAGCGCGCCCCAAAGCGTCCCCGCCGTTGTCATCGGACAGAAAGTAGAATAAGACGCGCAGCGCTGCCCCTGTGAAAAGAGTCCAAGCCAGGGCTTTTTCGTGCTTTTCGCGAGGTAGTTCGGTCACATGCATTCCCCTCACCTGGAGTGAGTGCTTGGGATCATCGATCGTCCCGCTTTCCGGCTGCCTGCGGCAATCCGATGCAGGGCTCTCCGGAATTGTACAGCAGAGGCTCTCGTCCCATTGAGAAGGCCGGTTGAGACGGATTGACCAGTGCGACAGAGCCCGTGCGGCGCTGTTTCCTCCCCAGGCTGTATCGCAGAACGCACCAAGCACCCTGCAAACCGTCCTTCCTGATGATCTTCTTTCCTTCTTCGTAGGTACGGCCTCGGTCCAAGGTGGGGATCTCGAAGGCCCGCCGGCGCTGTTGGGGGATGGTTGCGGTTATTATCTGCTCGAAGCCGAACCGATTGGCTTTCAGCCGCAAAAGCCCACGCGCGACTCCCGTTCCAGGTAGACAGCAACGGCCGCAAACCACAGCGGGGCAGGGATCGCCGAGAACGGGACAAGGCATCTACTACACCTCGTAGTCGCCGATGTATGTTCCGCAGCTGATACCCAGCATGCTCAGGAAGAAAGACGAGAAAATTACCTGTACACCGAGGAAAAACCACAGCGACCAGAACAGCACGGCGCGCTCCTGATGTAGCGCTCCGAAACCACTCGCGGCCCATTCGGCGAATACCCAGGCATCGCCCGTAAAGCCAAGCACGGTCAGGATGGCGCCGAGCAGCAGGCCATGCTCTAGAGTGACCCGGCGGAGAACGCGCTTCAGGGAGATTGCACCGTGATCGAAACGCTCGGAGTAGCTGAACACCTTCGCGAAAAAGCCCACGGAGATGATTTGCGCTCCAATCAGCGTGAAGATAACGCCAAAAATCATCGTGTGGATGTCGAGGACCACGTGGGAGGTCAGTTGGCGCGGCCCCGGCAGGAGCCAGAACACCAATGCCAGTCCGAGCGACATGAGGAATGCCCCGGGCAAGAGAAACAGCCAGTTCGGGGCGTAAAGGAGCATGAAGCGCAGGTGGCGCCAGCCGTCGCGGAAGCTGCGCAGGTGCGGAGGACGCCCGCGCTTGTCGGGCCAGAGGGTGATGGGGATCTCGGTGATGCGCGCGCCGAGCTGCGCCGCCTTGATGACGAATTCGGAGGCGAATTCCATCCCCGTGCTGCGCAGGTCCATGCGGTCGTAGACCGCGCGCGAGAAGCCGCGCATACCGCAGTGACTGTCGCCGATGCCAGCGTGAAAGAAAATGTTGAGGAGAGTGCTCAGCGCGGGATTGCCGATGTACTTGTGGTGCCAGGGCATGGCCCCGGGCTTGATCCCGCCCTGGAAGCGGTTGCCCATGACCACGTCGAAGCCCTCGCGGAATTTGGCCAGGAACCGCGGCACCTCGGAAAAATCGTAGCTGTCGTCGGCGTCGCCCATGACGATAAAGCCACCGCGCGAGGCGGCGATGCCGGCGCGCAATGCCGCGCCGTATCCACGCTCTGGGACGCGGACCACACGGGCGCCGTGGTTTTCGGCGATCTCGATCGAGCCATCGCTCGACCCGTTGTCCGCAACCACCACTTCGCCGCGCAGGTCCGCGGCTTTCAGAGCTGCCAGCGCCTTGTCAACGCAGATGCCGACAGAGTTCGCCTCATTCAAGCAGGGGACGACAACCGACACTTCCAGAGTTCCAGCCACCGCCATCTCTGCTCTCGAGGGTGTTTCTTTTGCGGTCGGAGGATGACTTTCTAGTTCTGCGTCTCTTCCTTCGCGCGCCATCTCTTCACGACCTTCCGTACACGACAAAGAGCATTATAATACAAAAGTAGACCTGCGCTTCGTCGAGGGAATCCACTGCCGCCGCTTTATCCCGTCTTCGTCGAGGCAGAGGCAATGCTTTCATCTTCGCTGGTCAACGGGACTGCGGGTTCCTGAGCCAAGAGCAGATTATTCGAATCCAGCTCAAATCGCCAGGGAACAAGGTTGTAGAAACCAATGAAGGACAGCAGGCCGCGAAGGCCGGCCTGAAGCACAGGTTGAGAGAGCTACTTAATTCTCTTCCCTAAAGTCCTGCGTAGCTTCAACCAGTTTGCCGGGTCAGGATTAAAAGTGTAGAGATTGGAAACCGATGCGAGGACGTTGCTCTCGAGGAACGCGCCGTCGCCCTGGGCCTGCAGCCTCAAGCCATACTCCATGTCTACAAAGGCGTCGCGCACC
This sequence comes from Terriglobia bacterium, assembly GCA_041485165.1. GTDB lineage: Bacteria > Acidobacteriota > Terriglobia > Acidiferrales > UBA7541 > JAAFGT01. The sequence goes on from JBGPJC010000059.1 coordinate 12,898, forward strand.
TGTTTGATCCGAATCGATTCTACCGGGATGTCCTTGGTGCCGCCGATATTAGCCGGCCGGCCGGGATAGAAGTACGTGCCGTCCCCGTTGCCGCCGAAATAGTAGATGCTGTCCCACACGTCCACTCGCGGCGGCCGCATATTGTAATAATTGAAATAGGCCATGCTCACTTCGTAGTAGAGATATCCGCTGGCTCGGTAGGGAACCAAGGTCATGATTCCCCACGCCCGATTGTTCAGCGCCGGGGTATCCGCCATCTGGTTCGGATAGTTGTCCAGATACGGGACCAGCGTTCCGTTCCCGCAACCGACGGTGCCACATGCGTCATACCACCAGACCTCATCGCCCGGCTGGAGCAGAAGGTCGTAAGCGGGGCGCGCATCCAGCTGCGGACCGCGTTGGTAATCCTTGGTGCCGATAAACGTGAAGGCCGGGACGAACAGATTGACGTATCCGAGGGAATTGAGATTGTTCTGATCAATAGATTGGGTGACGAGCGACCGGAAGTTCATGTCCACTGAGCGCACCAGACTGCTGCGCTGCATCACTCTCTGGAAATCGGAGGCACTGCCCGGCTCGTCTTTTGTGTAATCGTACGTACGGCTCCGCCAGCCCTTGGCCACGAAATGGGCGAGCTCATTCTGGGTGGCGAAGTACTGCTGCGTGTCGTTGGTACCGAGGAACGGCAGCGGATTGGAGGTCCACCGCTCCCCGTGCGGCGTAATCGTGCCGTCCATCAACGGGCCGACGGCTTGATCGTACCCAGAGTAGTCCGCGAAGGCCACTGTGCCATTCGCATTGAAAGTCAAAACCGGGTTAGTCATATTGCCGCCGCAGGAAATGCGATTGATCAGACAGGCCGTGCCATAGATCTGGCCGAGCGTCGTTTCCGTGCTCCCAGAGGGAAGCAGGTAATGCGCTTGGGTAAGCGACGGCCAGTACCCGCCGAAGATGTTCGGGATGCTGGAACTCACCGGAATGGCAAAGCTGTAGACCTGCAAATTAACAGCGAGCGCGGTGGGAGGCTTGCCCGCTTGCGTGACCGTCACCGTCCCGGTGTAGTTGCCGGCGGGTGTCCTCTTCGGCACATAGAGGTCAATCCACACCCCCTGGTTGCGGAACGGCCCGGCAAAAATCCAGAAGATGTCTCCCACGTTGAAATCACTCACGCCTTTGACCTTGGCAGGATGGAAGGAAACAGTCACGCCGTCGGAGACCGTGACTGGGGAGGATGAAGTGCTCACAGCAGTCTGCTGGAAAGTCGCCCCGCCGTCGGTTGACCACTTGAATGTGGCGGTTCCCACGGTGCCGGCATTGTCGATGACCACGTCAAATCTCTTGACAACGTTTCCCGTGTACACACCGCTCGACTGCGCGGTGCCCGCCCCGAGTCCGGCGCTAACCGTGTTCCCGCCATGGATGCGGTACTTCTTGTATGCGCGTGAAATTCTGTTGACGGCGAAGGGGAAGGCGTTGCGGACTTGGTGCACAAACGGATCGACCTTGGGGACCAGCGGGTCCGGCCATTCGCCCAGGTCCGACCCCTGAAGCCGCGAGGAATAAAACACATTGAGGTAGCGCTCAAAGTAAATCGTCCCGTTGGATGCGGGGATGGTGTTCCCCTTGCCGTCGGTGAAGTTGGAGAGGGTCACGTCCATATTGCTCAAGTCCTCACCGCTTCCAGTCACCAGCACCTGCCAGTCCGCATACTCCTGTTGTGCGGCGGCCAGGCTGATGGAGGAAGATCCGGAGACGATGTCGTAGGGCCGGATCTTGGTCAGCGTGTCGAGCAAAGCAACATTGCTGCTGCCCGCAGCGTGCATCACGTTGACCGTGGCGGAAGCCGTGAACGACGGGCTGATTCGGCTTTGCACGCTCACCGTAACCGTTTGCGGCGTAAGTGGCGCCGTGTAGAGTCCGACCTGGGTGATCGTCCCCACGGTCGAGTTTCCCCCGGCAATACTATTCACCGACCAGCTCACCACTTGTCCGTATGAACTGCTTGTTATGGGGAAATAAATGTTGGTGAAGTACTGGAAGATGAGCTTATTGCCCGGCAGCACCGACGCGGTCGCGGGAAATACGCTGAGCTGGTGCGGCGGGTAAATGGTCATCGAGGAGATTCCCGGCAAGGTCGGGTCGGCCACGCTGGTTGCCGTGACGCTGAACATGTTGGGATTGGGCACCGCTGCCGGCGCGGTGTACAGACCGGAGGATGTAATCGTGCCCATGGTGCTGTTTCCACCAGGAACCCCGTTCACCGCCCAGGTGACTGCGGTATTGGAGACGCCCGAAACGGTGGCCGTGAATTGGGCGGTGTCGCTCACGTGCAGGCTGTCCGAAAGAGGCGATACCGCCACTCCGGCGACGATTTGCTCGTTCTGCGTATCGGACTTGGTCGGATCGGCCTGGCTCACTGCGGTTACAGTAATCTTCGGATTGGCCGGCAAAGTCGCCGGGGGAGTGTACAGTCCGGTGGCACTGATCGTGCCGAAGGTTGAATTGCCACCGGTCGTCCCGTTGACCTGCCAGTTCACTGCCGAGTTCGTGGTCAGGAAGACGTGTGCCGTGAATTGCTGTGCCCGCCCGACGGGCAGGAAGCGGTTGCGCGGGAAGACGGTGACGAAAATCCCTTTGGCAGGAGCGGAAACACTCACTGCAGAGCTCTCTGATTTGGCCAGGTCGGCAACGCCTCTCCCTTCGGCGAACACCCAGGCATCGCCGATAAACCCAACCAGGGCCAGCACTGCGCCGAGCAGCAAGCAGTGCTCGAGTTTGACTCGGCGGAGTGCTCGCTTCAGGGCAACTGCGCGGGGATCGAAGCGCTCAGTGAAGCTCATCACCTTCGCAAGAAAGCCCATGGAGATGATTTGCACTCCCGTCAGTGTGAAGATGGCGCCCAGGGGATGACAACCGCCACTTCCAGGGATCCGCCCGGCAAAAGAACCCGGAACGCTTCTCGCAATACCGGCTCCGCAAGGCTGAAGCGCGAATCGAGAGAGCTACTTGATTTTCTGCCCCATGGTCTTGCGCAGACTCGTCCAGGTTGCCGGGTTGGGATCAAAAGTGAAGATGTTGGAAACCGTGGCGAGGACGTTGCTCTCGAGGAACGCGTCGTCGCCCTGGGCCTGCAGCCGCAAGCCATACTCCATGTCTACAAAGGCGTCGCGCACTTGTTTGATCCGCAGCGATTCGACCGGGATGTCAGTGGTGCCGCCGATGTTGGACGGCCGGCCGGGATAGAAGTACGTGCCGTCGCCATTGCCGCCGAAATTGTAGATGCTGTCCCACACGTCCACTCGCGGCGGTCCCATTGCATAAGAAAAGGAAAAGGCAATGTTCACGCTGTAATAGAGATACCCGCTGGCTCGGTAGGGAACCAAGGTCATGATTCCCCACGCCCGATTGTTCAGCGCCGGGGTATCCGCCATCTGGTTCGGATAGTTGTCCAGATACGGGATCAGCGTTCCATTCCCGCAACCGATGGTGCCACATGCGTCATACCACCAGAACTCATCGCCCGGCTGGAGCAGAAGGTCGTAAGCGGGGCGCGCATCCAGCTGCGGACCGCGTTGGTAATCCTTGGTGCCGATAAACGTGAAGGTCGGGACCATCAGATTGACGTATCCGAGGGAATTGAGATTGTTCTGATCAATAGATTGGGTGACGAGCGCCCGGAAGTTCATGTCCACCGAGCGCACCAGGCTGGTGCGTGCCATAAGTGCAAGGAAATCTGACGGGGAGCCGGGCTCATCTCTCGAGTAATCGAAAGCCCGGCTGCGCCAGCCCTTGCTGACCAGATGTGCCAGCAGATTCTGGGTTGCGAAGTATGTCTGCGTGTCGTTGCCCCCGACCGGGGTTAGGCGAAGAGATGTGTTCTGTTCACCGTGCGGCGTGATCGTACCGTCCATCAAGGGGCCGGCGTTGGGGTCATAGGACGAGGAGTAACTCGCGGTGGCCACCGTTCCGTTGGCGTTGAATGTGTATTGGGGTATGGCGTCGGTCACATCACACGTGATCCGATTCATCAGGCATGCGACCCCGTAGAGCTTCCCTAGAGAATCTACCTGCGAGTTGTAATTCACCAGGAAGTGCGCCTGGACGTAGGCCTGCCAGTAGGCTCCGAACCAGTTCGGAATGCTGGAACTGACCGGAATGGCGAAGCCATACACCTGCAAGTTGACGGCGAGAACGGCGGAAGGCTTGCCCGTTTGCGTGACGGTCACCGTCCCGGTGTAGTTGCCGGCGGGTGTCCCCATCGGCACATAGAGGTCAATCCACACACCTTGGTTGCGGAGCGGCCCGGCAAAAATCCAGAAGGTGTCCCCCACGTTGAAATCGGTCACGCCGGAGATGTTCCCCGTCAGGAAGAAGACGCTCACCCCGTCGGAGAGCAGCACCGGACTGCCCGAAGCGGAAACGCCGGTCTGCTGGAAAGTCGCCCCGCCGTCGGTTGACCACTTGAAGGTGGCCGTTCCCACGGTACCGGCCTTGTCGATGACCACGTCGAACCGCTTGAAAACGCTTCCCGTGTACACGCCGGTCGACTGCGCGGTGCCCGCCCCGAGTCCGGTGTTGCCCGCGTTTGGACCGGAGAGGGGGTACTTCTTGTAAGCGCGAGAGATCCTGTTGACGGCGAAGGGGAAGGCGTTGCGGACTTGGTGCACAAACGGATCGACCTTGGGGACCAGCGGGTCCGGCCATTCGCCCAGGTCCGACCCCTGAAGCCGTGAGGAATAAAACACATTGAGGAATCGCTCAAAGTAAATCGTCCCGTTGGATGCGGGGATGGTGTTCCCCTTGCCGTCGGTAAAGTTGGAGAGGGTCACGTCCACATTGCTCAAGTCCTCCCCGCTTCCAGTCACCAGCACCTGCCAGTCCGCATACTCCTGTTGCGCGGCGGCCAGGCTGATGGAGGAGGATCCGGAGACGATGTCGTAGGGCCGGATCTTGGTCAGCGTATCCATCAGGGAAACGGAACTGGCGGCTGTGGCCGGGGTGACGGTGACCGTCGCGTTGGCAAAGAACGACGTCGAAATCAGACTCTTTACGGAGAGGGTGACGGTTTGAGGGGTAAGTGGAGCCGTATAGAGTCCAGCCTGGTTAATCGTCCCCACGGTGGAGTTTCCGCCCGCAATACCATTCACCGACCAGCTCACCACTTGTCCGAATGAACTGCTGGTTGTGGGGAAAAATATGTTGGTGAAGTACTGGAAGATGAGCTTATTGCCCGGCAGCACCGACGCCGTCTTCGGAAATACGCTGAGCTGGCGCGGCGGGTAAATGGTCATCGAGGAGATTCCCGGCAAGGTCGGGTCGGCCACGCTGGTTGCCGTGACGCTGAACATGTTGGGATTGGGCTTCGCTGCCGGCGCGGTGTACAGCCCACCGCTGGTGATCGTGCCCACCGTGCTGTTGCCGCCAGCAACCCCGTTCACCGCCCAGGTGACTGCGGTATTGGAGACGCCCGAAACGGTGGCCGTGAATTGGGCGGTGTCGCTGACGTGCAGGCTGTCCGAAAGTGGCGATACCGTCACTCCGGCAACGATTTGCTCGTTCTGCGTATCGGACTTGGTCGGATCGGCCTGGCTCACCGCGGTAACAGTGATGTTCGGGTTGGCCGGCCGCATCGTGGGCGGAGTGTAGAGACCGGTGGTGTCAATCGTTCCGAAGGTCGAATTGCCGCCCGCGATCCCATTGACCTGCCAGTTCACCGCCAAATTCGTCGTCAGGAAAACGTGTGACGTGAACTTCTGAGTACGCCCGATGGGCAGAATGCGGTTGCGCGGGAAGACGGTTACGAAAATCCCGCTGGCCGGAGCGGAGACGGTCACCGCGGAAGTCGCTGACTTGGTGACATCAGCAACGCTCGTTGCCGTCACCGAAACGATCGCGGGAGTCGGCACAGTAGCCGGAGCCGTATAGAGCCCCGAAGTGCTGATCGTTCCCACTGTCGTGCTGCCACCGACGATGCCATTCACGCTCCACGTCACCGCCGTGTTGGACGTGCCGGTCACCATGGGCGTAAAAGATTGCGTCTGGCCGGGAAGGAGGGTCACGGAGCTCGGCGACACCGTAACCCCAACCACCGCCAGAATCGTTACTGGAGTGGAATCCGACTTGGTCGGATCAGCGACACTTGTGGTCGCGACGGTCACCGTGCTTGGGTTGGGCACCGTGGCCGGCGCAGTGTAAACGCCTGTGGCCGGGTTGACAGTTCCTACCGTTGAGTTTCCGTTGGTGACGCCATTGACGGTCCAGGTCACCGCCATGTTCGCCGAGCCGGTTACGGAGACGACGAAGGGCACGGTCGCTCCCGCGTTCACGTTGGCGGTCGCGGGCGTCAAGGTGACGCTCACCGGAGGCAGCACGGTCACCGTCGAGGATGCCGATTTGGTCGGATCCGCCACGCTGGTGGCCGTCACGGTCACCGTGGCCGGTGTGGGAACCCCTGCCGGCGCGGTATAAACACCGGTCGCCGGATTGATCGTTCCCACCGTGCTATTCCCGTTTGTTACCCCGTTGACCGTCCAGGTCACCGCTGTGTTCGCTGTCCCAGTGACTGTGGGCGTAAAAGTCTGCGTGGCGCTGACAACCACGCTAGCCGTCGTCGGAGAGATGGACACCACCACCGCCGGCACGATTGTCGTGGTCGCTGAGCCCGAAAAGCCGGTCGGGCTAACCGTCGTCGCCGTAATCGTCACGGTGGCCGGGCTCGGCACTGCGACCGGCGCTGTGAACAGCCCAGTGCTGCTGATGGTCCCCGCGCTGGCGCTCCAGGTGACACTCGTGTTCGCCGTCCCGGTCACCGTCGCCGTGAATTGCCGCTGCTGACTTACGACCACACTGGTGCCTGTTGGGCTGACCGTGACCGCCGGCGTGGTTACGATGGTGACCAAGGAAGTATCGGACTTGGTCAAGTCGGCCTGGCTGGTTCCCGTAACCGAAATCGTCGTGGGGTTCGGCACGACTGCCGGCGCGGTGTACAGCCCGGTATTGGTTATAGTTCCGCTGCTGGCACCGCCAACCACCGCCCAGTTGACTCCGAGATTCGCCGTGCCGGTGATTACCGCGCTGAACTGCAACTGCCCGCCGGTGAAAACCATCCCGGTGTTGGGAGTGACGTTAATGCTCACTACCGGCGCTGAGATATTCGCCGTGGCCGTGCCAAAGCTCGTTCCATTGGCCTGGCTGGTCGCTGTGATGGTCACCGCAGGGTTGGGCGCCGCCGGAGCTGTGAAGACCCCGCCGGCCGTGATCGAACCTGCGCTTGCCATCCAGTTCACAGCCGTGTTCGCCGTGCCGGTGACCGTGGCGGAAAATGATTGCATGCCATTGGTCAGCAAATTGACGTTGAAGGGCGCAACAGTGACGGTGATGACCGGCTGGATGGTCAACATGGTGAACGCGGACTTGGTCGGATCAGCGACGCTGGTAGCCGTCACGGTGACTGTAGCCGGCGTGGGCACCGAAGCGGGCGCGGTGTAAACGCCGTTCGCAGCGATCATTCCTACGCGGTTGTTCCCAGACACGACTCCGTTCACACTCCAGGTCACCGCAAGATTGGAAGTGTTCGTCACCGTCGCCGCGAAGGGCTGTGACGCGTTGACGTTCACATTCACGTTGGCGGGCAGCACGCAGCAGACGCTCACCGGTAGCTGAATGGTGATGGTCGCCGCAGCCGACTTGGTCAGGTCGGCCTGGCTGGTCGCCGTAACCGTCGCCGTGCCGCCGGCTGGAACCGCCCCCGGCGCGGTAAACAGTCCGGCGGGTGAGACGCTGCCCGAGGTCGTAGTCCAGTTGACCGCGGTGTTCGATGTTCCGGAGACCGTCGCCGTAAGCGTGATCGTCCCTAAAGTCACCACTGTGGCGACCTGCGGGCTGACCGCAACGCTGATCGGAACGGTTACCGTCACGGTCGAGCTGCCCTTTGCCGCGGCGCTCGCCACACTCGTCGCGGTGATGGTGAAGCTCTGCGACATCACCAGGCTCGCGGGAGCGAGATAATTGCCGTTGACGTCGATCGTGCCCACGGTTGCGTTGCCGCCGGTTATCCCGTTTACGCTCCAGGTCACCGCCAGATTCGCAGTGCCGGTGACCGTGGCGGTGAAGGCCTTCATCTGGCCCACGCCGATTGTGGCGGAGGTGGGCGCAGTGGTGACGGTTACGGGCACGGCGATGGTGACCGTCGAGGACGCGGTCACGGTCGGGTCCACGACGCTGGTTGCCGTCACCGTGACGGTGGCCGGATTGGGCACGGTGACCGGCGCGATGAACAGCCCGGTGGAATTGATCGTCCCCACGGTGGAGTTCCCGCCCAGCACATTGTTCACCTTGTAGGTGACACCCGTGTTGGACAGGCCGGTAACCACAGCGAAGAATTGCACGCCGAGCCCGGTCTGAACCGTGACCGTGGTCGGAGTCATGGTAATCGTGGCCTGCGCCAGAATGGTCACCGCGGACGAAGACGACTTAGTGGGGTCCTGCTGGCTGGTCGCTGTCACCGTCACCGTGCCGCTGCCCGGGACGCTGGCCGGAGCGGTGTACACACCTGCGGTGGTTATGAGCCCGGTGCTGGCGCTGCCGCCCTTGACGAGGTTGACGCTCCAATCCACGCCGGGATTCGTCGTTCCGGTTACTGCGGCGCTGAATTGGAGCTGGTTGTTCACGTGCAAACTCGCTGTGCTTGGAGTGACCTGGACGGCGATCGGGACCGGTGGAAGGATAATGGTTACCGATGCAAACCCGGAGGCTGTGGGATCCGCAACGCTGGTGGCCGTGACGGTCAGCGTCGCGGGCGTGGGGATGGTGTTCGGAGCGGTGTATACACCCCCCGCAGTGATGGTCCCGTCGACACTGTTGCCGCCGCTGATGCCGTTGACGCGCCAAGTCACGGCCGTATTGGTGGTACCGTTCACGGTGGCAAAGAATTGCACCGACCCGCCCGTCCCCAGGTTCAAAGTGCTCGGAGAGACGCTAACGGTGACCAGGCTCGAGCCGGTTACCAGCACCGTGGCCGATCCGAAGGCTGTGGGATTCACCTGGCTGACCGCAGTCACGGTCACCGTGTTGGGCAGAGGCACCGCGCTCGGCGCGGTGTAAAGACCGGACAGGCTGATGGTCCCGATGGTCCCATTGCCCCCTACTATGCCGTTCACCTGCCAGGTGACTAGAGTATTCAGCGTGCCCGTGACCGTTGCATTGAATTGCTGAATCGCGTTGGTCGCCACGGTTGCCGTTGCCGGACCCACCGCTACGGCGATTTGCGTCGGTGACAGAATGGTGACCAGGGCGGCGGCGAATGCCGTCGGGGCAGCCTGGCTCGTGGCCACCACCGTCACCGTTGCCGGCGAGGGCACAGTGACCGGGGCCGTATACACGCCCGCCGCGCTGATGGTGCCCACGGTGCTATTCCCGTTGGGGATGCCGGCGACACTCCAGTTCACCACGGTGTTCGTACTTCCCAGAACCGTGGACATAAAAGCCAGCGACGTCCCAACGGTCGCATTTGCCACGGTCGGTGAGACCGAGACCTGCACGCGCTGCTGCACGGTCACGATGGCGATACCGGAAGCGGTCGGATCCGCCACACTGGTCGCCGTCACGGTCACGTTCGCAGGGTTCGGCGGCAGCGCCGGAGCCGTATACATGCCCGTGGCGGAAATCGTTCCCACCGAAGTGTTACCGCCCGGGATACTGTTGACAGACCAGGCAACTGAAGTGTTGGTTGAACCCGTGACTTGGGCGTTAAAGGATACGACTCCGCCCGTCTGCACCGTTGTCGCGGAAGGAGTGAGACTGACTTGGATCGCGGCGGGCGACTGCGTGATCACCACCAGCGCCGAATCGGACTTGGTGGGGTCCTGCTGGCTGGTGGCCGTGATAGTGACTGTGCTCGGCACCGGTACCGCGCCGGGCGCGGTATATTGTCCCGAGCCGCCGATCGTTCCCACCGTCGAGTTGCCGCCCAAGATGCCGTTCACCGACCAGGTGACGCTCGCATTGGTAGCGTTGGAGACTATCGCCGCAAACTTTTGCGTAGTCCCGATGAACAGCGAGGCGGTGTTGGGAGTCACCGTCACGGAGAGCTGCGGCGGGGGCACCGTGATCGTGCCACCCCCTCCTCCTCCGGCGCTGCTGCTGGCCGAACCGCCGGCCGGGCCGACGCAATTGCTCAGCGAAACGGTCAGGAGCAACGTCAGCAGACAACACGCCGCCTTCGAGGCGGAAACCACCCGCGGGAAACTATCGAGGAGGGAAAGGATACCGAATCCCTGGCGCTGGCCTATTGGATCACCAGAGGAGGGAAACCACCGCCTTGTGCTGTTAAGGGCAAGATGCATATTTGTGTGTGACCCAACCCCACGCTGTCTCTCTGGGTCAGCAACAGCTTATTGGCTTCAGCCTGTAATGCGCAACTTAACAAACCACACTCGGCTTTATTCTTAGAACACGAAGGGTACTAGCTTGACCACACGACGGCAAATGAAATTTCCTTTACAGCCGGCGCCGGCAGGAACTGGTAGTGGAAGCCTCGGATCCCACTCAAACGGGAAGGAATCGGGCCCGGTGACAAGTCTGGACACCCGTAGTGGAGGATGGGAAAAAACTCTCCGAGGGGAAGAAAGGGGGAAATCCGGCGCACCGCCGCCGGGTGGGGGTCAGCTCCGCTTCTTGGGGGGCAGGCCGGCTTCCTTGATCTTGTAGAGAAGCGCGCGGTAGCTGATACCCAGCAGCTCTGCGGCGCGCTTGCGGTTCCAGCGCGTCTGCTTTAAGGCTTCGAGGATCAGGTAATGCTCGGCCTGCTGGCTGGCCTGTTTGCTGAATTTCTTCAGCGAAAACTCGGTGATTGCCGGCATCTGGAATCCGCCCAGCACCGGCCCGCGCGAGCGCTCTTCGAGTTCCTCGATGATGGAATCGGAGGAATCTAGGATCACGTAGCGCTTCACGTAGTTTTCCAGCTCGCGTATGTTCCCAGGCCACTTGTGCTGGCGGAAACGCTCAATCACTTCTGACGGCATAGCCTGCACGCGGCGGTCATAGCGCTCGCCGTAGTAGCGCTGGAAGTGCTCGACCAACACGGGCAAGTCCTCCAGCCGGCG
>JBGPJC010000060.1:0-23673 GCA_041485165.1 Terriglobia bacterium
ACTGGGTACACTCTGTCATGAAAAGGCCGCCTCTGTTCGGACATTCACTACGTCTCGACAACGCAGTTATGCCCGAAAAAGCGGCCTTTTTCTATTTCAATCAGCACATTTTTTCTATGCTGGTGAGATATCCGGGCTAGCACCCAGCGTGACTTCGATTCTTTTCGCCCTTGACGCCCAACGCCATCTCGTCGGCGTGACCAAGTGGTGCGCAGATGTCGCGCCCGTCGGCCGCCTGCCGCGGGTCGGCGATTGCTGGTCCGGCGATACTTCCAAAGTCGTCAAGCTCCGCCCGACACTTCTGATCGGCAGCGTTCCGTACAAGTCGGAGACCATGGCCAGACTCGCTGACACCGGTGCTCCGCTGTTGGCCATGAATCCGCGCTCACTCGAAGACGTCTATGCCGACATCCGCATGCTGGGAAGAATCACCGGCCGCGGAGTCCGCGCCGAAGCTGTTGTCACCGCAATGCGCACGGGCTTCCAGGCCATCGCTCTCCGCGCCGCTCGCGCTAAGTCCCGCCCGCGCGTGTACTGTGAGGCGTGGTCCAACCCGCGCATCAGTTCCCCTCCGTGGGTGAATGAGCTGGTGGAAATTGCCGGAGGGACGGCCGTGCTGCCGGGCGGACAAATGGTGAGCGACGCGGAAGTCGCGCAGGCCCAACCAGAGATCATCGTGCTCGCCTGGACGGCGACCGGAACTCGCGCCAAGCCGCGGACGGTGCTCGAGAACCCGCTGTGGAAGGATCTGCCTGCCGTGCGCGACCGGCGGGTCGTAGTGATTCGCGACGAGTGGCTGAACACGCCTTCGCCAATCCTTCTGAAGGGTGCGCAGGCATTGTTGCGGGGACTGCACCCCGACCTGCCCGCGCGGGCACGACCGCCGAAGCCCGGCGCTCGCGGAGTGCTCGTCAGATGATTACCGTCGTGGCCGCGGTCATCGAAGCCGAATCGCTAATTCTCATCTGCCAGCGCCGGCGGGACGACAAGTTTCCGCTGCGGTGGGAATTTCCCGGGGGAAAAGTCGAAAGGAGCGAAACACCGCAGCGGGCTCTGGCGCGGGAGCTCGAGGAAGAACTCGGTGTCCACGCCGAAATCGGCCGCGAAATCTATCGCACCCGTCATCGCTACCAGGAGCTCGCGGATGAGATTGAATTGATCTTTTATTCCGCTAACCTCGGCGCCGAGCCAGGCAATTTGGCCTTCGAACGAATGGTTTGGACTCCGCGCAATGAGCTCGGCAATTTTGATTTTCTCCCTGCCGACCTCGAGTTCATCGAGTTGGTGATGCGCGGCGAGTTGCACTTGTAGCGACAGCGAAGTGGGACAGACATTCCTGTCTGTCCCGGCTGATGAGTTCCGTGCAAGCTGAGGGGCCTTGGCAATAACTTCACAATACGCGAAAGTGTTGAGGTAAGCGAAATTGTGGCAATGGGGACAGACAAGAATGTCTGTCCCACACTCACACCAGCGCCCTCCCGCCGTCAACCACCAGCACCTGGCCGGTGATGAATTCTGCCGTGGCCAGGAAGCGGACTGCTGCGGCGACCTCATCCCCCGTGCCGGTGCGGTGTAAGGGAACGCGGCGTATGTAATCCTCGTCGGGCATCTCGCCTGCAAACTGGATGGTCCCCGGCGCCACGCTGTTCACCAGGATTTCCGGAGCCAGTGCGCGGGCCAGACAGCGCGTCAGCATGATCGACCCGGCCTTGGAGACGCAATAGTGGGTAAAGCCCGGCCAGGCCAGCAGACCGCCGACAGAAGAAATGTTTACGATTCTTCCCTTCTCCGGTCCCTTTCCCGAACCCTGCTTCTTGCGCTTCATCAGCGGCACCGCGGCCTGGGCGCACAAGAATTGCGACTTCAGGTTGGCGTCCATGATCGAGTCCCACTGCTCATCAGTCAGCTCTTCGAACTTGGCGTGAAAAAACGTGGCGGCGTTGTTGACCAGGACGTCGAGGCGAGCCCACTCTCGTTCGACGGATTCGAACATTGCCCCCACCTCTTTCCTGCTGCAAACATCTGCCTGGAGGACAAGGACGCCCTGCCCCAGCGCCCGGATTTCCGCCGCGGTAGCTTCAGCTTCGCTGCGGGAATTGCGGTAGTGAACAACGATGTTCGCGCCGGCGCGGGCCAACTCCAGAGCGATGGAGCGGCCGATGCGGCGCGCCGCGCCGGTGACCAGCGCCACTTGTCCAGCCAGCGGTAATTCCCCCATTGCGTGCCTCCTGCTCCAGCTTTGCGATGGGTATGATACCAGCCCCCGCACTCCTCAGATTTCTGTCTCTTCTCTGCGATCTCCGCTTCTCTTCTTCCTCTGCGATATGTTTTGCCTTTCGGTCATGTATGCTTAGGTTTTGAGGTGCACGGATGAAACTCGACCTGCTGGCGATTGCAGCGCATCCCGATGACGTTGAACTTACCTGTGGCGGCACCATGCTGGCCATGGCCGAGCGCGGCTACAAGACCGGCATCCTGGATCTCACCGCAGGCGAAATGGGAACTCGCGGCTCGGTCGAAACCCGCCGCCGCGAAGCTGCCGCCGCCGCACGGATCCTAAAGGTAGCGCATCGCGAAAATCTCGGCCTTCCGGACGCCCGCCTGGAAAACAACCTCCCCAACAAGCTAGCAGTGGCCCAGAAGATCCGCGAATTGCAACCGCACTGCGTGATCCTCCCCTACTGGGAAGGTCGCCACCCGGACCACTACACCGCTTCGCAGATCGGCTATGAGGGTTGCTTTCTCGCCGGCCTCAAGAAAATTTCGCTCGAAGGCGAGCCTTTTCGTCCCTTCAAGATCCTCTACTCGACAGTCTACGCCCTGGTCCACCCTACTTTTGTGGTGGACATTACCCGCCAGTTCGAGCGGCGCAAGCGGGCCATACTCTGCTACGGTTCGCAGTTCCGCCCCAAGCCCTCCGAGCGGCGCTCGCGCGTGCATATCCCGCTCGATCGTCTCGAGGAGGAGATGAACCTGATCGCCCGCCATTACGGGCAGATGGTCGGAGTGCAATATGGAGAGCCATTCCTGGTGAAGGAACTGATGCGCGTGGACGATGTGGTGGGAATGCCGGTGCGATCGATGTAGCTCGGAAAAGCGTGGCGCCGAAGTAATAACAGACAGCAGCTAAAACTGGTCGGTTTCCTGGGCGAAGAGGTAGCCCGGCAGATTCTGCCCGTCCGCCACCCGCTCGACCTTTACGCGTATTTTGGCTTCGGTTTCCGCGCCGGATTTACGGAGGATAGCGAAGGTGGCCAGGGCCTCGGAGTAAAGCTTGGTAACCAGGTAATCCTCTGACGTGCCGTCCTTTCTCCAAACCTGGCCAACTTGGATCTTGCGCACGGGCATTGATGAACCCCTCCGACTTTACCGAGCCGCGGCCAGGACGTCAACGCAAGCCATTGACACGGTAGCATTTGCAATGGCTGCGGAGAGCTTGGGTCGAAAGACACTTCCGCGATCGACTTGGTGTCTTAGCCGACCCAAAAGGTCAGTTTACCTCATTCCAGGCTTTCTGGGGTGGCCGGGCATGACGCTGTTGCCAACCCGTCAACTCGCCGCCTCTCCCCCTCCACGAGGCGACACATCCGCCTCCATCGCCATCTAAGTTGTTGAGTTCGCATTCATGTTCGGCGTTATAATCACAGGAATCGGCAGGAGGGAGTTGGAATGAACAGGTTCAGCAGGCATATATTTACCGCCGCATTGCTGGCCGTCTTCGCATGCGCTTCCACCGTGGCGGCGCCTCAGCAGACCAGCACCACACCGCCGCAGCAGCAGGACCAGCAGCAGCCGCCGCAGCAGCAGCAACAGAAGCCCAAGAACAGCAAAGACGACGTCGAGCAGATCGGCAACCGCAACGTCGGCAAGGGCATCAACTTCTACTCGCTCGAAAAAGAGATCGCCGTCGGCAAACAGCTAGCCCAGGAAATCGAGCGCTCCGCAAAGTTCGTGGACGACCCGGTGGTCACCGAGTACGTCAATCGCCTCGGGCAGAACCTGGTGCGCAACTCCGATGCCCGCGTGCCCTTCACCATCAAAGTGATCGACGACGACGCGATCAACGCCTTCGCCCTCCCCGGAGGCTTTTTCTACGTCAACAGCGGGCTGATCATGCGCGCAGATGAGGAAGCCGAGCTGGCCGGGGTGATGGCCCATGAGATCTCGCACGTGACCGCGCGCCACGGCACCAAGCAGGCCACCAAGTCCGAGCTCACCCAGCTCGCCATGATCCCCGCGATGATCTTCCTTCCGGGCGGCTGGGCCGGGTACGCCATCTATCAAGGATTGAATTTCATGGTCCCGCTCACTTTCTTGAAATTCTCGCGCGACTCCGAGCGCGAGGCCGATTACCTCGGCCTGCAATACATGTATAAGACCGGGTACGACCCCAACGCATACGTGGCCTTTTTTGAAAAAGTGCAGGCAGAAGAGCGCCGCCGGCCGGGGAGCATCCCCAAGGCATTCTCCTCTCACCCGCCGACACCGGAACGCATCGCCAACGCCCAGAAGGAAATCGCCACCATCCTCCCTTCGCGCGAAGAGTACATCGTCTCCACTTCCGAATTCGATGTCGTCAAAGCCCGTTTGCGGCTAATCCAGTCGCGCTCCAAGGCGCAGGAAAACCAGCCGGACAAACCCACGCTGCGCAAGCGCACCGAGCAGGACCAGTCCAAGAAGGGCAAGGGTGGCACGACCACCGAAGAGGACGACCGGCCGACGCTGAAGCGCCGGGAATAGCCTTCGCTAGCGGAAATAGAAAGGGGCGGTCCCGCCAGGGCGGGACCGCCCCTTTTGCTTTTATCAGAGCAGATTGCCCCTGACCGGACCTATCTCTCCGCCACGCCCCCCAGCTTGCGCATCTCTTCGCCGTAGTATTTCCGGAAGAGGATGTCCCATTCCGGGCTGTCTTCCGGGATGTTTTTCTTTTGCGAGGTGATTTTCTTGCGCACCTCGGCATCGATGCGTTCTTCCTCCTTGAGCAGCTTCTGGAGGACGGCGATGATCTTCTGCCGGATGGTTTCGCGGTCTTCTATGAACTCCACGTCGGCGCTGCCGACCAGTTGGTCGGTGACGCAGTGGGAGAGGCGGACGATTTTTTCGCGGCTGAGTCGCATTTATCGCAGGATCAATTTCCTTTCGCGGGCCAGTTGCTGCTTCACTTTCTTGTACATCTCCTGATAGGAAGCCCCAGTGCGGCGCATCTCATCGGCATATTGAATCAGGATGCCGCGCACTTCTTCATTGAGGCGGTCCTCGAGGCCCAGCTCATCGGCCAGCGCGCTGCGCACCCGCGCCGTCAATTCCATCGGTGCGGCGGCCTCGATCATTTCTTCCTTGATGAGCTGCTTGACGATTTCCTGGGCCATGTGGCCGACAAATTCCCGCGAGAGCAGCATCCCAGACCCTTCCGCGCCATTGGCGCAAACGATGTACTTTACTGTCTGCCAGCGGTGCGGTCAAGCACGTCCGGCGTTGACGCTCTAGTTGGCTTCCTGTAGGATTAAATTTGCGGGGCGATTAGCTCAGCGGTTAGAGCATCCCGCTTACACCGGGAAGGCCCTCCGTTCAAATCGGAGATCGCCCACCATATTTCTCGCAACATCGGGGCCGTAGTTCAGTTGGTTAGAACGCCTGCCTGTCACGCAGGAGGTCGCGGGTTCGAGTCCCGTCGGCCCCGCCATGATTTCCAGTAGGCTTCAAGCAGGGTCCCGCCTCCCTCGCCCAGCCGGACCGGGAGTCCCCTGATCCTGGAGATGTTCCCGAATCACCGCATCGACTGAGCCACAAGGGGACGCACGGCCAGGAGTATCCCCCGGCCTCACCCGACAATCCGTTGTACACTTGCCCCTGAAACTCCCCGCGCACAACGTCGCGGCCACTCTGGAGACCCTGGAGCCCGGCGGAAGAGCGCCGTCGAACCAACCGGCATGCACAAAATCCTCACTCGTTCGGCGTCGGTGGTCTTGCTGGGGCTTCTCGGCCTGGGGCTGGCCGGCTTGGTGTTGACCAGCGACTGGACCGAGCCCAAGCCGCCGCGTCCCGGCTCGCCCGCCGGTTCCCAACAACTCCCCTCATTGGTCGACAAGAGCCCGCTGGAGACCGCGCAGAAGCTCGCCGCCCTGGCTGAGACCCCGGACGAGCAACAGCTCGCGCAGCAGGCCTTGCGTCTGGGCGATCACGCCGTGGACCTCGCCTTTGCTTCCGCGCTGCGCAATGCCGCCGAACATCCCGCTCCGATGTCTCCCGAGGCGCGCGAAATCGCCAAGCGGGTTGCGGCCGCCGAAACCCAGGTCAACACCAGCAAGGAGCGGGTGGCAAAATTAACCGAGCTTTCTGCCAGCGCCACCGCCAGCCGCAAGGACGACGTGCAACAGCAACTCCAGCTTGCCGAGGCCCAGCTCGATTTGGACCAGGACGAGTTGGAAGACGCCCGGCAGGATCTGATCCGCGCCGGGGGCGACATGAAGAGCAAGATCCAGCGGATGCTGGACGACCATGAGGCCGCGATACAGCATTCCGGCGAGGCCGCATCTCCCAAGCTGTCCCCTGCGGGAACCTTCGGAGAGACTCCGACTTCGCGTAGCCTGGTGGCCCGGGTAAGCGTTTGGAATGGCCTGAGATCAAAGCAACAGCAGCTACAACAGGCCCAGCAGGACGCTCTGAACGCCGTCGCCGCACTGGCGCGCAGCCATGATGAGCTCGAGCGCACGCTTAAGGTGCGGAAGTCCCAGACCCAATCGGGAGGCGCTGGACAACCCCCCTCCCCGACCAACCTCTCCGCGCTGCGCCGGCTCTCCTCCGATCAGAGAACGCTGGCCGAGTTCGACAAGCGCGGGGAAGACGAGAAGAATCTCAGCGAAGTCTATGCGCAGTGGCAGCAGATTCTAGGCCGTGGCCTGCGCACCGTTCTGCACGGCATCATCCTCTCGCTGGTGTGGATTGTGTTAATCGCTCTCTTTGTCCTTCTGGGCAGCCGCTTCATGGAGCACTACTTTGCCCGCCTGGTCCCCGAGCGCCGGCGGCTGCACACCCTGCGCGCGGTGATTCGATTCGCCGTGCAGTCCACCGGAGTGCTGCTCATCCTGCTGGTCATTTTGGGCCCACCGAACCAGCTCGCTACTATTCTGGCCTTCGCCGGCGCGGGATTGACCGTAGCGCTCAAAGATTTCATCGTGGCCTTCTTCGGCTGGTTTGTGCTCATGGGGCGCAACGGGATTCATGTCGGAGACTGGGTGGAGATCAACGGCGTGGGCGGAGAGGTTACAGAAATCACCCTCTTCCACACCGTACTGCTGGAGACCGGAAACTGGACCGACGCCGGACATCCCACCGGACGCAAGGTTACTTTCGTCAACAGCTACGCCATCGAGCGACACTTCTTCAACTTCTCTACCTCCGGCCAGTGGATGTGGGATGAGCTGGAGATGGTCATCCCGCCAGGGCGCGATCCTTATCCCATACTCGGCGCGGTGCAGCAGATCGTGGCGGCGGAGACCGAAGCCAATGCGCGCCTCGCTGAGCAGGATTGGCAGCGTTCAGCGCCTCCCCAGGGCCTGCGTTCAGTTTCCGCGGCGCCTTCCATCCTGCTGCGCCCAACGTTGCATGGCATCCAACTGATGGTCCGCTACATCACCCGGGCCAGCGAACGGCACGAGGTGCGCGACCGGTTCTATCGCGCGGTGGTGGAGTTGCTCCAGGGTAAGGAGAATACTGTCGAGGCGCAAAAGGTTTGAGTGTGAAAGGATTGGCGATCCTCAGCCGCCTTTTCCCCGCCAAGGGACAGTTCCCTCCTTACCTTTTCTTCATCTGGCCCGCCAGTGCGCATCATAATCTGGAGTACCACTGGTACCATTTTCTGCTGCGCAGACATCCGCGCTTTTCCGGCGCGCATCCGAACACCATACGCAAAGAGTTCTCGCGTAACGATCTGAGGTGACGAAATGTTTCATAAAGCTGCCCGCATTTTCGCCATGGTATTGCTTCTCGCCTGCACGGCCGCAGTGCTGGCTGGTGAGTTGCCCGACGCGGAGTTAAAAACCACTGCGGTTGCGGCTTTCAAGAATGGTTTGGGCTTTTTCATTCGTCAGGGCAACGCCAGGCTCGCCGGCGGCGAAGGGCGCATTGTCCAAGTCCCTCAAGCTACGCTGGGCTCTCTGTGGCTCGCTCCCAACGACCCGGGCGCATCACTCGACGAACTTGTCGCTTTCCGGTATCCGGTGACCAAGTCCCGCGCGGTGACTTCCATTGAAGAGATTTTCCGCGCCAACGTCGGCAAGACGGTGACCGTAACGTACAACCAGCACGAATACACCGGGGAGATCATCGCGCTGGAAAAAGATGAAGGCCAGCCCGGAATTCCCACGCCATTGCGTTCCGCTGAGGAAATAAACGCGCAGGTGCGCGTGCCTTCGATCCTGCTGCTGAAAGTGGAAGGCAGGACGCTGGCCATGAGAATCGGCAACGTGACACTGCTCACCCTGCCCGATGGCCCCGTCCTTCGCATGCCACTGGCGGAGGAGGCGCGAGCCTTGCGCTTCAAACTGAAAGGTGCGGGGGACACCGCGCGGCTGACCATGGGCTATTTGCAGAAGGGCTTCGGGTGGACGCCGTCTTACTTGGTGTCGCTCCAGGACGACAAGACCGCGCAGCTCACCATGCAGGCCGTAGTGACCAACGACGTCGAGGATGTATCCGACACGGATCTCTTCTTCGTCGTAGGGTTTCCGAACTTTGCCTACTCGGATGTCCTTTCTCCCATGGCGCTCCAGCGCACGCTGGCTGAATTCATGCGCGACGCCGAAACGGACCGGACCAGCAGGTTCGCCAATAACAATCGCAACAACGCACTGACGGCGCAGATGTCCGCGCGGATGGAAGGAGATATGGTCTCCAATGAGGCCAGCTTCAGCACTACGGTGACAGAGCTGGTGGGCGCGCCGGAGGAAGACCTGTTCCTTTACAACCGCAGCCACGTCACCATGGCCAAGGGAGAGCGGGCCACCTACAACGTCTTCAGCGGCGGCGTCGGCCTGGAACACATCTATGAATGGGCGATTGGTGATTCCTCGCGCGTGGACAGCTACGGGAACCCGCAGCAATCGCCAAGCGATGGGCGCTCCGTGGACAACGTCTGGCACTCGCTGCGGATGAAGAACACCACCAAGTTTCCATGGACCAGTGCGCCGGCTCTGGTGATTTCCGGGACGCAGCAGGTTTCGCAGGATACGCTGCCGTACACGCCGAAGGGGGCCACATCAAACCTCAAACTGACCATCGCCACCGATGTGCGCACCAAACGCCAGGAACTCGAAATCGAGCGCGTCCCGCGCTCCTCTGAACGCCGCGGCTACAACCTCGACGCCGTTACCGTCGAAGGAACGCTTACAGTAAAGAATTACAAGAGCAAAGACATCCGCCTCAATATACAGAAGGCCCTGGTGGGCGAGGTCCTCTCGGTCACCGACGCCGGCAAGACAGAAAAACTCGCTGAGGCCGTGCGCTGGATCAACCCAACCTCTCGCATCACCTGGGAAATCTCGCTCAAGGCCGGAGAAGAAAAGACCATCACGTACCGCTATAAAATTCTGGTCCGCGCTTAAAGGTTTTCTCTGTGTTCTCTGCGTCTCTGTGCACTCTGTGTTAAAGGTTTTCTTGCCTTACCTTCCCGCGGGATTAGCCCGGGCAAAATCGGCGTTAGTATGTTAGGTCTGTGCATTTGCCTTCAGCATTCGCACAAAGGACTCATGCCCGTACTGCATCTTGAAAAGGTTTGCAAAGACTATCTAAGCGACGGCCTGCGCGTTCGCGCTCTCGAAGACATCTCCCTTGAAATCTCTGCGGGCGAGTTTGTCGCCCTGGTTGGCCGCAGCGGTTGTGGGAAGTCCACCCTGCTCAACCTTTGCGGCGCCATGGATTTCCCCACATCGGGCCGCGTCCTTCTCGACGGCATCTCTACTTCAGGAATGGATGACACCGCGCTGACCCGCCTGCGGCGCGAGAAGGTCGGTCACATCTTCCAATCTTTCCAGCTTCTGCCCACGCTGACCGTGGCTGAAAACGTCGAGCTGCCGCTCCTGCTCGCTGGACGCCGCCAGCCCCGCCCCGTTGCCCTGGAATGTCTTCGTTGGGTAGAGATGGGGGAATTTGCCGCGCGCCTCCCTCATCAGCTTTCCGGAGGCGAGATGCAACGCGTAGCCATCGCTCGCGCCCTGGTACACGGTCCACGGCTGCTCCTGGCCGACGAGCCGACGGGAAACCTGGACACGCAGACCGGAAACGTCATCCTCGCCTTGCTCCATCGGGTTGCCACCGAACGCAAAACAACGATTCTGCTGGCGACCCACAGCCAGGAACTTCTCGCCGCGGCGGACACCGTCGTCCGGATGCGCGACGGCCGCATCGAAGCATCAGGAAAACTCTGAATGCTCCTCCTCCGTCTCTTTATTCCTTTTCTGGTTCGCCCGTTGCGACGCGAACCGCTGCGTGTCGTTCTGACCGTTTTTGCCGTAGCGTTGGGCGTGGGTGTTGTGCTGGCCATGGAGATGGCCGGGAGCGCCGCGGCAGGATCATTCCGCTCGTCGCTGGAAACCCTGGCAGGAAAGGCGGATTTTGAAGTCACCGCGGTGGGCGGAGTTCCCGAAGAGGTCTTTGCGCGGCTGGTGGCTGTTCCCTACCCGATCCGCGTTTCGCCGCGAATCGAGGACTTTGCCGCGGTGCAACCAGCAGGTGAGGTCGTCCCCGTGGTGGGTCTCGACCTGGTTGCCGAGGCCTTCTCACATGCGAACACAACATCGACCCCGTGGACACAAGGGGAGAAAGTCGAAGACGCAGTCTGGGTGGGCTCGGCGCTCGGAAAGCGCCCCGGCGAAACCATCCGCCTGGCGCTGAACGATTCCGCCGCAAACTACAAAGTGGCCGGCATACTGCCCGACGTCCCCGGATCGCCGCAAGCGCGCAATGCCGTAATCATGGACATTGCTCTCGCGCAGAAGGCCCTTGGCAGGCAGGGGCGCCTGGATCGCGTGCTGATTGAAGTTCCGCAGACGCCTGCTCTGCAAGAGTGGGAACAGATCCTGCGCCAGGATTTGCCGGCGGGAGTCCGCCTCGAGCGTTACGGTTCGCGCTCCAACGAAAACCGTCGCATGCTGGAAGCGTTCCGCTGGAACCTGCGCATCAACAGCTATGTCGGCCTGGTGGTCGGCGCATTCCTGATTTACAACACAATTTCCGTTTCCGTGGTGCGCCGGCGCGGAGAGATCGGCATTCTTCGCGCGCTGGGCGCGACTCGTGGTGCGGTGCTGGCGCTGTTTCTCGCCGAAGCGGGAGTTTTTGGATTGGCCGGAGCGCTGCTGGGCCTTCCGCTCGGCCGGGTGATGGCTACCGGCGCAGTCCGCCTGGTGGGCGCTACGGTCGAGTCGCTCTACGTGAGCAGCCAGCCCGCTCCATTGTCACTCTCCGCTGATGCTGTTGCGCTGGCGCTCTGCCTGGGTCTGGCTGCCGCGTTGTTTTCCGCGTTCGCTCCAGCGCGCGAGGCTGCCGGCGTGCCTCCCGTTGAAGCCATGGCGCCCGGCAGGCGTGAGTACGAAGCGCGCGTCCACAAAACGCGGGACCTTGTCCTCGGAATCGTGGTCGCGCTGGCTGCCGCCGCGGCTTCGCGCCTGCCGCCCGTGGGCGGAAAACCGCTGTTCGGTTATCTGGCGGCGTTGCTGCTGGTCGTGGCGTCCGCGCTGGCCACACCGGCCGTTGTCTCTACGGTGATGGCGGCCTCAGCCGGCACACTGCGCCGCCTGCTCGGTGTCGAAGCCTTGCTCGCATCGCGCAGTCTGGGTGCATCGCTGCGGCGCACCTCGGTCCTGGTGGGGGCGCTCTCGACTGCCGCGGCTATGATGGTCAGCGTCGGCATCATGGTCGGCAGCTTCCGCCAGACGATGATGGTGTGGATGGATCATCAGCTTCAAGCCGACCTCTATGTCAGTCCCGCGCTGCCCCCGGCCGGGGATCGCCACCCTACTCTTTCGTCCGATGTGCCCGACCGCGTCGCGGCAGTCCCCGGAGTCGCCGAGGTAGACCGTTTCCGCGCCTACTCGATCAGCTACCAAGGACTCCCGGCGACGCTGGCTGGGGGAGAAAGCAGGATGATCGCGCGCGCGGGGCGATTGCGTTTCCTCTCCGGCGACGCGGCGGAGATAGTGACCCGGCTGCCCAGCGGCGACTTCGCAGTGATCAGCGAGCCCTTCGCCAACAAGCACCAGGTCGGCACCGGAGATACCCTTCGCCTGCCGCTGGGCCGCGAAGTGCACGCGTTTCGAATCCTCGGCGTGTTCTACGACTACGGAAACGAGCGCGGGATGATCGTGATGGACCGCGCGACGCTGCTGAAATACCTCCCCGACCCGGCGGCGTCAAGCCTGGCCGTCTTCCTCGCGCCGGGGGCCGACGCCGCGGCGGTGCGCAGCGCGGTCGTGCGCGCCGTGACCGGCCGTCAGGTAACCGTATTCCTGAATCGCGAGCTTCGGGCCGAAGCCGTGCGCATCTTCGACCGCACCTTTGCCATCACCTATGCGCTGGAAGCTGTGGCCATCCTCGTCGCCGTAATGGGCATTGCCGGCGCCCTGCTGGCGCTGGTGATTGACCGGCGGCGCGAGTTCGGCCTGCTTCGTTTTCTGGGCGCCTCTTCCGGGCAGATTCGCCGCCTCATTCTGTTCGAAGCCGGACTCCTCGGCCTGCTCGCCAATTTTGCCGGCCTGGCACTGGGCGCTGTCCTATCGCTCATCCTGGTCTTCGTAATCAACAAGCAATCCTTTGGCTGGACGATTCAATTCCACTGGCCGGTTGCGGTGCTGCTGGGAGCGCTGTCGGCAGTCTACCTGGCCACGCTGTTGGCCGGTCTGTATCCCGCCGAGATGGCCGTGCGGCTGGTGCCCATCGAGGTTATTCACGAAGAATGATCGCCCTGCGGATGCTTTGCGTGGTTGTGGCGTTTTCCCTGGTGTCGCCGACGATACCGCAGGCGGGCGCCCCCTACCAGCGTGCCTTGCCCGGTTACCGATATCAGTTTCCGCGCGACCACTTCAATCATCCCGATTTCCAGACAGAATGGTGGTACTACACCGGGAACCTCAGCACCAGCGACGGGCACCGCTTCGGATTCGAGCTGACATTCTTTCGTCAGGCCGTTGACCGTCCGGTCACCCAATCTTCTTCCTGGCAAGTGGACGACTTGTATCTGGCCCATCTGGCCCTCAGCGACCTCGATGGCCGGCGCTTCTACCATACCGAGCGTCTCAATCGCCCCGGCCCGGGAATTGCCGGAGCCGACCTCGACGCGCTGCGCATCTGGAATGGCAACTGGCAGGTGCGCTGGAAGAATGAAGACCAGCAACTCGAAGCGATTACCGAGGATTTCTCACTACGTTTAAAGCTCACCTCGCAAAAGCCGCCGGTGATACATGGAAAAGACGGAGTGAGCCAGAAGTCGGCCGGCCCGGGAAATGCGTCACACTATATTTCCCTCACGCGGCTGGCCGCCGAAGGTGCGCTGGAACTGCACAGCGCCCGCTACACGGTGCAGGGCACCGCATGGATGGACCACGAGTTCTTCACCCTCCAGCTCCAGCCCGAGCAGACTGGCTGGGACTGGATCAGCCTGCAGCTCGACAACGGCGCCGAAGTCATGCTCTATCGCCTGCGCCGCAAAGACGGCAGCATCGATCCCTATTCCGCGGGGACGTATGTTGATCCCCGGGGAGTCTCGCGGCACCTGGCAGCTTCGGAATTCACGCTCGAGCCCGGAGCGACGTGGACCAGCACATCCAACGGCGCGCGCTACCCGGTGCAGTGGAAGATCCATTTGCCGTCGCTGGGGCTCGACGCCGAAGTCTCCACCCCTCTTGCATCCCAGGAGATCACCAGCACAAGCCGCCTCTCACCGACATACTGGGAGGGAGCGATTCGCCTCAAAGGAAATGCGGGCGGCCACGCCGTCACGGGTGTCGGGTACCTAGAAATGACCGGCTACGACCGCGCGTTTACGCTGGGCGAATAACCTACCTGTGATCCGATCAGTTCGTGTTTCAAACAACTGATCGCGGAATCCTGCCGCCTGTGGCTGCGAGATGATCTTGTACGGCGGCCGCGCGGGAGAAAGGAGGCCGTCTTTCTCCCGCCGCGTCAGCTCGATTTCTACGGCACGTAGGCCGAGTAGCAAGTGGAACCGCCACGGTTGACCAGCCGGACGACGAACTCCGAGGTGTAATAGGGATACCAGCCGGCCCAGCCGCCATTGACGGTCCGAGTATCGCTGGTGATCAGGTTTCCGTTCTGGTCGAAAATGTAGACGTCGATGTCCCCGCTGTAGTTCGAGCCAGTGACGGAAATTTCCGCCAACTCTCCGGCGCGAAACGTAATGCCCGTCCAGTCCACCCTCTGCCCGGGGGCCAGGCAACCGGTAAGCCGCAGGCTGTTGCCAACCGTCATCCCGTGCGGCATTTCCGTCTTGGCAATCTCGTCGGCCAGGACTTTATCGCCAAGACCGATGGTGGAATTTCGCGCCAACTCTTCGGCCATATGGAGGGCCTTCCGGTCGCCAGTGGTTTGTGCCAGCGCAACAGCCTCTCTCAGCAGGCCGGCGGGCGTCAGGTCAATTTTCTTTTCCGCCTCGGAAACGGACGGCACCTCGCCCTCCTTTACTTTCCCGGTGGTCGGCTGCTTGGAGACAGTGATGGCCATTTGCGCCGCCTCGATCAACAGGTAAGGGTCCTTGGTGGCGATGCCGTTCTGCGCCATTTCGCGAATGTAGCCCGCCTCGCTGACGCGCCCCGGCGGCGGCGTCCCGGGGGCCTTCTTGGTTTTGTCCACGTTGGGTTGCTTGGGATCTTGCTTGTCCTGTGCGGCCAGCGGCGACGTGGCAATCGCCGTCAGAAGGCCCCAAGCCAGTAAACACATCCATATTTTGCGGCTGTTCATGAATTCCTCCTTGTAGTTTGACTTGCCGATTCCCCGAAATCCTTTGCCCAAGGTTCCTTGCATCTCACCATGGCCGGAAAACCGACCACGAGGTGACCCGGCCATCGCGCAAACGGAATAGCAGGCCCAGGTTCTCGTAGCACAGCAGCCGTATCGCCCCGCGACTCTGCTCCCTGACAGGAATGCCGTAGGCTTTGCGGACTTCCTCTTCGCTGCTGCCCACGCCGATGTTTTCGCCGGTGCGATAGGAGAGGCCCTCCAGATTGACTTGATCTACCCGGCCGGTGCCCTGGGCCATGACCAGCATCTGCCAATCCGCAAAGCGCCACAGTTCGATCTTGTCCTCGCTGACTACATCAAACGTGCGATCGGCTTTAGTACCGCCTGCCAGGCTGGAGACTTTGTCGCCCGGCAGAATAGGCAGACCCACCGGGCCCTTGGCCAGCAGAGCGGCTGATGTTCGCAGCAGGCGGGTCACGGTGGACGCGTCGCTGCTGGCCTGGTGCAAGTGCGAGCGCGCACGGAGCAGGTAGGGCAATTCCAGATCGGCGGCGCGGTCTCTCATGGATTCCAGATAGGCGTCAAACTCGCGCGCGGCTTCTTCTTGCGCTTGCGGCGCCGGGTTCTTGTCCAGCGTCACGGCGAGGTTGTAATGTGCCGGAGCGAAATTGGAAGCCAGGCGGATGGCGCGCCGGAATTCGGCCAGGCCGGCATCCTGCTGCTTGATCCCCAGCAGCGCCACGCCCAGATTGTTGGCGATGACGGCGTTGCCGGGCTCGAGTTGTGAAGCGCCTTGCAGCTCTCCCACCGCCTTGTAATCGTCACCGGCCGCCTGGCGATGGATCAGCGCACAGCCCAGATTGTTTCGCGCCAGAGCATAGCGGGGATCGAGCTGGGCGGCCTGCTCGTAGTTCTTGACCGCCTTATCCAGCTCCTCTCGGAACCATTTGCGCGAAACATCATCGCCCAGGCTTTGGCTCAGGTCCGTGCCATCTCGCCGCGCTCCCTGCGGCTCAAAGCTGCTGCTCAGCTCCATCGAGAGGGAGCAGATCTCCACCGGCGAATCTTCCGGCTTGAGATGCTTTTGAAATGCCTGCAGGTGATGGATGGCGCCGAGGTTGAGGTAGACCTCCTTGGTCCGCACCTTGACGTCCACCAGATGGCCGAATACCTGACCCGAATAGGAATAAAGTCCGCGCAGATAAAAGTCTACTCCCGCCTGGAAAATGCTGATGTTGTCCAGAAACTGTCCCAGCCGCGCCTCGAAGTTGCGCTTGCGTTCCTCCTTGGGCGGATGGGTGGGGTCATTGTTGTTGAGCAGGACAGTGTCGTAGACCTCGGCGGCGCCAGAGACATCGTAGCCGGCCAACCAGGAGAACAGCAGACCGCTGCCGTCCGCCTCGCTCTCCACGGTCCGCGTCGCCGTGTCCTTCACGTCGTCCAGGCTGCCCTGGAACCCGCCCCGAACCGCGGCCTGACTTACCTCATCCTCGATGCGCGGACCTTTGATGGTGTCCCCGCGGACGATGTGCGCGATCTCGTGGCCCATAACCACGGCAAGCTGGTCGTCCTTCGGAAGCAGTTTCACCAGCTTCTCGGTGACAAACAAGTAGTGGCCTTCCAGCGCCTCGGCGTTGGCGATTCCTTCGATCAAGGCCACTTCCGGCAGGGAGGCGGCATTGACGTCCGCGGCATGTAATATCCGCGCGACAATGCCCTGCACCCGAGCCAGCGCTTCGGGGTTCTGAACTTCCGTGCGCTTGTATCGCCGCAGGGCATCCTTCAGCCCTTGCGAGGGCCCGGATGACTGCGGGCGCGCAAAGGCAGGAGAAACAGAGCAGAGGAGAACCAGAAGTGCCGGCAGGATGTGCAGGCCGCGAAATTCGCGGCTATCCCGCCAAGGCCGGAGAAGACATAGGGCGTTGCGCATCGTCCTCCTGAGCCACTCACCCAGTAAGGGCACCCTCGTGGCCAGAGCGGAGAAGGTGCCGCCCCCCTGTTAGCACGATTTGCATCCGGCTGCAAATAAAAGCTGCGCGCTCTCGCGCCGCTTCCTCTCGGCCGAAGGGGGAAGGAGCACTCTGGTTCTACCAACGGAGATGCCGTACGCCGGCGGTCCCGTTATCCGCCGGACGGCAAGTCAACGCGCATAGCCGGAGTTGCGCAGCTCAGTAACCTTTTCCAGGCGCGCCACACGGTCATCGATCTTCAACAAGCGGCCGAGCACGCTTTCTACGCGCTGTTCAAGAGTGGTGATGCGGTCAAAGCATTCCACTTGACGGTTGCTGACGTTGCGCAGCGTCTTGGCGATTTCCTCGAGCGATTCCGGGTTTGTCACAATCCAACCTCCTCCTGTCATTAGAGGACATCCGGCGTTGTGAGATGTCGTGGGCCTGCCAATGTGGCGCTTGACAGGTACATCGGCCGGAAGTCCATAATCGTGTCTTGCGTTTGCGCGGACGTCCAGAAGAAATAAATTAGCCAGCGAGCCTCCGCTTGTGAGGGGTCTGACTGGCAAGACCGTGCCGGGAGAACCGATCCCCCTAGGAGAAGAGATGCCCGTTGTCTTACACCGTTGCTTGTTGGCCTTCGCCCTCATCGCTATTTTCGAGTCCGTCTCTCCTGTCTCCCGTGCCCAGGGCCCGTCAAATAATCCGCAAGGCGGCGCCTCTCTTTTGTCTCCATCGGCAGCGAACCGCCGGGGCTTGACCTCCGCGCAGCAGCAGGGCGCTTCGAAAGCGGAGGAGGCCAAGGTGCAATATCCGCCGCAGCTTCTCGCCGAGCTTGCCCGTCTGCGCGATGCTGCGCTGGTCAGTGACTACGCCTACCGGCAACTCCGCCACCTCACCAACAACATCGGCCCGCGCCCCAGCGGCTCACCGCAGGCACAACATGCCGTGCAGTACGTGGCCGCTGAGCTGCGACGGCTGGGCCTGGAAGTGCGCCTGGTGAAAGCCATGGTGCCGCATTGGGTGCGCGGTCGCGAGACCGCCGAACTGGTGGAATATCCCGGCCAGGCTCCGGGCACAACGCAGAAGATCGTCCTGACCGCGCTGGGCAACAGCACGGCGACCCCGCCTGAAGGACTCACCGCCGAGGTAATCGTGGTGCAAGACTTTGACCAGTTGAAGGCCCTGGGGCGCGAGCGCGTGGCTGGCAAGATCGTTCTGTTCAACGCGGCTTACGATAAACAAATGGCTGCACAGGGTGATGCCGGCTCAGCATATGGGCAAGCGGTGGTCTATCGTTCGCGCGGGGCGAAGGTCGCCGCGCCGCTGGGAGCGGTGGCATCACTAATCCGCTCCGTGGGCAGCGCGGATTTCCGTCTGCCGCATACCGGTTTCTCCGAACCCGCGGGAATTCCCGCCGGCGCTGTCTCCGCCGAAGATGCTGATTTGATCGCGCAACTTGTGACCGAGGGGCCGGTGCAGATGCATCTCACGCTCACCCCGCAGAAGCTCCCCGATGTGGAGAGCTACAATGTGGTCGGCGATTTGAAAGGCAGCGAGCACCCGGAGCAGGTGGTGATCGTCTCAGGTCACCTCGACTCCTGGGACCTGGGCACCGGCGCGATTGACGACGGCGCAGGCGTAGCCGTAGCCATGGCCACCGCCGAACTGCTGCAGGAGCTCCACCTGCGGCCCAAGCGCACCATTCGCGTGATTGCCTGGATGGATGAAGAAAGGGGCGGCAGCGGTTCGGATGCTTATACCAAGGAGCTCGGGGCGGAATTCCCCAACTATGTTGGAGCGATCGAAAGCGATTCCGGCGGCGGACATCCCGCCGGATTTCACGCCAGCGTCAGCCGCGCGGCCCTGCCGTTTCTTGTTCCCGTCAGTGAAGTCCTGCGCTCTATCGGCGCGACGCTGATGCGCTATTCAGCGGATCCCGGCGGCGGGGCGGACATCACCGCGATGTCCAAGTCAGGCGTGCCCTCGTTCGGCTTGCTCCAGGACAACCGCACTTACTTCCACTATCACCACACCGCGGCCGACACGCTGGACAAAGTTGTACCGCGGGAGCTGGCGGAGAACGCCGCGGCTATGTCCGTCCTGGCGTACGCACTGGCCAACATGCCGCAAATACTGCCGCGGTGACCGGCAACGTAGGGGCGGCTTCACGCCGCCCCACGCACCCACAATTACGACACGCCTCCCGCCATAACCTTTGGCCCGGTCGGTTGCGGCATCCCGCCCTCGGGCTCCACGGTAACGGCAAAGGCCTTGGCCTCGACACCCGGCGGAAGCTCCGGCATTACCACAGCACCGTCTCCACTCGCGTCGCACCTGAAGACGCCCGCACTGATGGGATTCCCCTGCATGGGCACCAGCCAGAGCTGGTAGGACTGGTGTTTCTCGAGCGGGGGCAATCGCCAGGCAATGAACAGCAATCCGCGCTTGGGATGGTAGAAAACCTTGCCCTCGGGCAAATGCTTGGTCTCACCCGCCACCAGCCGCACGCGCACCGTATCCGGAGCGCGGAGCAGCTCGAGAGCAGCGTGGGTGCGTGCCAGCTCGGCCTGATCGCTGCGCGCCACGCCTTCCAGTTTGGCCAGTTGGCGCTCCAGCCGCCGATTCTCCAGCGCGGTGATCAGCGACCCGGTCACCACCACAAGAATCGCGAAAGCCCACCCCAGATTTGGCCAGCGCAGGAACGAACCCCAGAACCTTGTCCGCTCAGCCTCCTCTTTGACGTCACCGTCGGCGTGGAGACGATCGAGCATTCGCTTGCGCAGTTGCGGTGGCGGCGCCTGCCGCGGAGCGCTCAGGCCGACCAGTGCCATCAGGCCGCGCGCCTCTTCCAACTTGGCCCGGCATTCGCTGCAATCTGCCAGGTGGTCTTCGAGGACGCGCTTGTCTTCCCCTTCGAGCACACCCAAGGCGTAGAGATCAATGTCTTCCAGCCACTGTGGATGTGCGCTCATGTTTGCATCTCTTTTTTCAACCAGGCGATGGCCGCGCGCAGCCGGCTCTTCACCGTGCCCAACGGCTCGCCGGTCCGCTCGGCGATTTCGCTGTGCGTCAATCCTTCGAAATAGGCCAGCACCATCAGCTCGCGCTGGGTGTCAGGAAGTTTTCCGATGGCGCCGCGAACCTTTTCGAGCACGCGGCTTTGCGCAATGTTGTTCTCCATGTCAATCGCCGCGCTGCCGGGGAGCGCGATATTCTCCGGGAGCAGGTCGTCGGTAACTTCCGGGGTGCGGCGGCGAAGCCGGTCAATGGAGCGATTGCGCGTGGTGACCAAGAGCCATCCGGGAAGCGAACCGCGCGCGGGGTCGAAGCGCGACGCCGCTCTCCATAGGTGGTGGAAAATGTCCTGCAGTATCTCCTCCGCGGCCTGCGCATCCCTCAGTACCCGCAAGGCCACCGAATACACCAACCCTCCGTAGCGGTCGTACAGCGAGCCCAGCGCGGCTTCGTCTCCGTCCACGATTCTCCGAACCATAGCCAGATCGAGCGCCTGCGATTCAGCGCGCTTCTGGCGATTCGTCACCGGGTCATCGTTCATCATGGGGTACGCAAGACCAGCCCAAATGGATTGAGAGTGTTACACAAAACTGTGGTTTTCGGAATATGGACCCCAGCAGTGAGGAATTGAGATTTTTCCATCTGGGGGGGCGAATCGTGACCAGGGCCAAGCCTCCTCTGCGCTCTCTCTGCCCCCTGTGCTCTCTGTGCTCTCTGCGACCTCTGCGTTAGCTCTTCTCTTCCCATTTCAGCCGAAAACCACAGCAAGACTGTCCCGGCACGCCTGAACCGTCTGGTCTATGTCTTCCACCGCATGCGCCGCGGAGACAAACCACGCCTCATACTGCGACGGCGGAAGAAAAACTCCGCGTTTCAGCATCTCCCAGAAAAATGCCGCGAACCGCGCGGTGTCCGATCGCTTCGCGCCATCGAAATCGCGCACCGGCTCGCGGGTGAAGAATAGCGTCAGGAGCGACCCGACTGAGTTCATGCGTACGGGCACATTTCCGCTCTGGAGTAGTTGGTCAAGTCCCTGCACCAGCCGCGCGCTCTTGCGGTGCAGGTCTTCGTAAAACCCGGGCCGCTCCAGCACGCGCAGGGTTTCGATCCCCGCGCGCATGGCCAGCGGATTTCCGGAAAGCGTCCCGGCCTGATAGACCTTGCCGAGCGGGGCCACATTGCGCATCAGTTCCCTTCTGCCGCCATACGCCGCCACCGGCAGACCTCCGCCGATGATCTTTCCGAGGATGGTGATGTCCGGCGCAATGCTGAACAGTGACTGCG
Organism: Terriglobia bacterium; assembly: GCA_041485165.1. GTDB lineage: Bacteria > Acidobacteriota > Terriglobia > Acidiferrales > UBA7541 > JAAFGT01. Next base: position 21,219 of record JBGPJC010000060.1, read on the forward strand.
CGCCGCCGTAAGCTACGCGGAAGCCGGTGATGACTTCATCCATCAGCAGCAGGGCGCCGTCGCGAAGGGTAATCGCCCGCAGGTCGCGCAGGAAGCTCCCATCCGGCGGCACAACTCCCATGTTTGCGGCAATCGGCTCGACGATGACCGCGGCGATTTCGCCGGGATGCTTCGCAAAAGCCTCCTCCACCGCGGCGGAGTTGTTAAAAGGCACATTGAGTGTCAGCGCGGCAATCGCTTCGGGCACTCCGGGGCTGGCGGGAATGCCCAGCGTGGCCAGGCCGGAGCCGGCCTGGGAAAGAAAACTGTCGGCATGGCCGTGGTAGCAGCCCTCGAACTTCACCACGTAGTTGCGCCCGGTGGCCGCGCGCGCCAAGCGCAGCGCGCTCATGGTCGCCTCGGTCCCCGAGCTAACGAAGCGGACGTTTTCAATGGTGGGCAATGCGCGGATGATCTTGCGCGCCAGCTCGATCTCCAGTTCCGTGGTCATGCCGAAGCTCGAACCGCGCGCCGCCTGGTCCTGCACCGCGGCGACCACATCGGGATGCGTGTGGCCGAGGATCAGCGGCCCCCAGGAGCCGACGAAATCCAGGTAGCCGTTGCCGTCGGCATCGAAGACTCGCGCGCCGGCGCCGTGGTCAAAAATCAGGGGAGTGCCGCCCACCGCGCCAAACGCGCGCACCGGGCTGTTCACTCCGCCCACCAGCACCTTCTGAGCTTCGTGGAAGAGCGCGTCAGAGAGCGAATGGGAGAGCGGGAGCGGTGCTGGTTTCGGCGGGGTCAACGGATTGCTTCCTCCGGGCGACTATTTTGCCCGCGATACTACTCCCTTCCCGGTGTTATGACGACTTGCGGCAGTGATTCAGCAACCCGCTAAGCAGGTTTCAGCCAGCGCATCACGTCTTTTGCGTGATAGGTCATGATGATGTCTGCGCCAGCGCGATTGATGCCCGTCAGCAACTCCAACACCACGCGCTTCTCGTCAATCCAGCCGTTCTTCGCGGCGGCCTTGACCATGGAATATTCCCCGCTGACATTGTAGGCCGCCACCGGGACAGAGACGGCATCGCGCACCTGCTTGATGACGTCCAGGTATGGCAGCGCCGGCTTGATCATCACCATATCCGCGCCTTCCTCGAGGTCGAGAGACACCTCGCGCATGGCCTCGCGGACGTTGGCTGGATCCATCTGGTAGCTGCGGCGGTCACCGAACTGCGGAGCAGACTCCGCAGCCTCGCGGAACGGTGCATAAAGTCCGGAGCAATACTTTACGGCGTACGAGAGGATGGCGACCTCCTCAAAGGCGTTGTCATCGAGAATGCGCCGGATCGCCGCCACGCGTCCGTCCATCATGTCCGAGGGCGCCACGATATCCGCGCCGGCTTTGGCGTGGACCAGCGCCTCGCTGGCCAGCACCTCGAGCGTGGGATCGTTCACAACTTTTCCCTCGGCCACCAGCCCGCAGTGGCCGTGGCTGGTGTACTCGCAGAGGCACACATCGGTGATCACCAGCAGCTTCAGACCCGCGTCCTTCACAGCGCGAATGGCGGTAGGAATCACTCCGTCCTCGGCCAACGCTTCCGAACCCTCCTCATCTTTGTTTTCGGGGATGCCGAACAAAATGACGCCAGGAATACCGAGCTGCTCGACCTCGCGGCATTCCTCTACGAACCGGTCCACGGACTGCTGGTAGATCCCCGGCATCGACGGGACTTCATTCCGCACACCGCTGCCGGAGCAGATAAACATGGGATAGATAAGCCCTTCCGTGCGCAGCCGCGTTTCGCGAACCAGCGAACGGATCGCTTCCGTGCGCCGCAGGCGACGCGGCCGGTCAAACGGGAAACTCATGAGCGGGGCACCCCCTGGCCCGTCTTCCTGGCGTAATGCTCGACAATCGCGCGCACCAGTCCCGGCGCGCTCTGCTCTTTGGCCTCGATGGCCACCGGCAAACCGGCGCGGACGATTGCCGCCGCCGTGACCGGCCCGATGGCCGCGAAGGCGGTTCGAGCGGCGAGCTTGCGCAGCGCATCGGGGCCGGCATGCTCGGCGAGCCGGTGAAATGCCGAAGGGCTCGCCAGAGTGATGACGTCTACTTCGCCGCGCAAAACCAACTCGAGCGCAGCGGCCACCTCGCCTTGCGGCGCCACGGTGCGATAGGCAACCACGTCGGTCACTTCCGCGCCGGCGCGGCGCAGCGCCGCGGGAAGGTCTCCAGCCGCCAGATCGCTCCGTGGCAAGAGGATGTGTCTGCTGGGCAGATCGGCGTGCAACTCCTCCGCCAGGCCGGCGCCGGTTGACTGCGCCGCAACCCGCGCCACGGTGAATCCTGCTTCTTCCGCCGCGCGTCCTGTGGCTGTACCCACGGCAGCCACGCGCGGCTTCTCTCGAGGAATAGGAATCTCCAGCGCCGCACAACGCGCGCAGAAGAAGCGGACGGCATTTTGACTGGTGA
>JBGPJC010000061.1:0-23493 GCA_041485165.1 Terriglobia bacterium
GTTCCGGTCCCGCCCAGCGTCCCGGCGCTCTGCGTTCCGCCTCCGGTGGTGGAGGTGGCGTTGAAGTTGGCCACCGCGCTGCCGCCGCTGATGTTGGTGTTGCCGGTGTTGTTGTAGGTCCCGGCCACGTTGACGATCGCGCCGCCGCTGAAGCTCACGTCTCCCGCCCCGGTCACACTGGAAGCTGCCGTCAGGTTCTGCGTCCCGCCGTTGAAGTCCAGCGTCCCGCCCGCGGCTACGGTAAACGTCCCGCCGCTGGTGCCGTCGCCCACGCTCAGTACTCCGCTCAGCACGATCACCGCGCCCGGGTTGTTGAACAACGCCCCGGTGCTGATCGTCGAGGTCGTGCCTGCTCCGCTCTTCGTCACCGTCGCCCCGGCCAGGTTGTTGAACGTGATCGTGCCGCCGTTGTCGAACATCCGCGAGTTGTTCTGCGCGTTGAAAGTGGCCCCCGACTGGTTGTTGAACACGCTGGTTCCGGCGTCCGATCGAATGTCTGTGTTGCTCGCCCAGGCGGTCGTCCCAAAGTTGTTGATCGTCCGGCCGTTCAGGAACAGTGTGCCGCCGTTCAGGAGCAGCGTGCCGGTCGCGGCAATCTGCGTGGTCCCGCCTCCGGCTGTGGTCCCGGCCGTCCAGCTAAGCGGGCCATTCACTGTGAGGTTTCCCGCCCCGTTGAGAGTTCCGGAGAGATTCATCTGATTGGTAACGGCTAGTGGGCCGGAGCTGATGGTCAGCGTGCCGGAAACGTCCAGATTCAGGACAGTGGGGCTGGTGGAAGCAATCGTCGCCACGCTACTGGAGGGGATGCAGGCACTGTCGGTTGTCGCAGGAACCCCGTTCGGGGTCCAATTGGTGACAGTTTCCCAGTTACCGATGGCGGCATTGAAAGTCTTATTGCAAGCAACAGATCCGGTGACACCGACACCGGTCAGCGTAATCGTTTGCGGGTTTCCGGTAGCGTTGTCGGTGATGGTGATGGTCGCGGTGCGCGTGCCGAGCCCGGAAGGAGTAAAAGTAACAATGATCGTGCAGCTCAGAGTCGGCGCGAGCGAGCCGGCCGTCAGCGGACAGGTCTGGGCCCCGGAAAAGGCAAAGTCGCCGGGGTTGGTCCCTGTAAAGCTGATGCCGCTGATGTTCAGGTTTGCCGTGCCGCTATTGGAGAGCGTGATGGTCTGCGATGCGCTGGTGGTGCTTTGCGTTTGGTTGCCGAAGCTCAAACTGCTCGCGGAAAGCGTGGCCGCAGGCGCCGTAGCCAGCGTCACCAGGCGAACACGGTTGTTCCCCTCGTCGGCGATGTACAGGAGGAGTGTTGAGCCGGGGCCGGGAACCACGGCCACCGCAAACGGAAAAGCCAGGCTGCCGCTCAGAGCCGGCCCGCCATCCCCGCCAAATCCCTGCGTGCCATTGCCGGCCACGGTGGTGATGATTCCGGTGACGGCATTGACCACGCGGATGCGGTGGTTGGCGTCATCCGCGATATACATATTGCCGAAGCTGTCGAACGCGACTCCTAGTGGCGAGAACAACTGCGCCGACGTAGCCAACCCGCCATCCCCGCTGAAGCCGCCCCCCAGCGCGAAGTTGCCAGCGATGGTGCTGATATTTCCGCTACTCGCATCCACGCGGCGGATCACATTATTGTTTGTGTCCGCGATAAAGAGATTTCCGGACGCATCCACGGCCACGCCGATGGGGAAATTGAGCTGGGCCATGGTCGCCAATCCGCCATCGCCGCTGAAGCCTGGCCCCAGTGCGAAGTCGCCGGCTACAGTGTTGATGTGCTGCGTCGCCGCATCCACTTCACGGATGACGTTATTCCCGCTGTCAGCAATAAACAGGTTTCCACCGGAATCTACCGCCGCACCTTCTTGCGCGTTGAGTTGAGCGCTGGTGGCCAAGCCGCCGTCACCGCCAAACCCGGTAGAAGAAATTGTTCCGGCAACTCTGGTGATGGTGTTGGTTGAGGAGTTCACCATCCGGTCTACGGTAAAATCCTGGTCGGAAATGAAGAAATTGCCGGAGCTATCCACGGCAAGTCCCCCGATGAATCCGATCTGCGCTGCGGTCGCCAGACCGCCGTCCCCTGTGGAGCCCGTCACGCCCGTTCCGGCAACGGTGGAGATCACTCCGGTCAAATGGTCAACATGGCGCACGCGGTTATTGAATGAGTCCGAAATCAGCAGATTGCCTGATGGATCGACGACCACGCCGGCCACTTCAGCAAGCATCGCGGATGTAGCCTGGCCACCGTCTCCCACCGTGCCGTTGCCGGCGATGGTGGTGATGACCTGCGTGGCGAAGTCAACGCGCCGAATACGGTAATTGTTTTCATCGGAGAAAAACAGATTGCCCGATGGGTCAACGACCACCGAAGAGGTTTGATTCAACTGTGCCGAGGTGGCCAGACCATTGTCGCCGCTGAACCCAAACCCATTTCCACCGGCAACCGTGGTAATGATTTGAGTGCCGCCATCCACGCGGCGTATGCGATCGGACAAATCGGCGATAAACAAAGTGCCGCTAGCATCCAGGTCCAGTCCCGCAGGAAAACTCAGGGTCGACAGCGTGGCCAGAACGTTGTCTTGCAGGGTTGCTCCGCCTCCGGCCACCGTGGTGATGATTTGCGTGACCGCATCCACTCTTCGCACACGGCCGTTCCTGAAGTCGGCAATGTAGAGGTTCCCCGCGGCATCCAGCGCCAACCCCGCCGGACCATTGAGCTGCGCATTCAGGGCCGGTCCGCTATCCCCGCTGAAGCCCCCCACAGGACCACCCAGTCCGGCGAATCTGGTAATGATTCCGGTGACGTGATCCACCCGCCTTATGCTGTTAGCGGTCTGCGTGGCGATGAATATATCGCCCGCCGGACTGATCGCCAGTCCGACCGGGCCATTCAGTCGCGCGCTGGTGGCCGGGCCACCATTGCCGCTGGTGCCGGGTGAATTCGGTATGCCGGCCACGGTTGTGATGATACCGGTCACCGCATCCACGCGTCGCACCACGTTGACCAGAGCGTCGGCGAAAAACAGGTTGCCCGCGGCGTCCGTTTTCACTTCAAAAATCGTGGCGGGGGAGAAGAAGATAGTCGAGAGGGAGGCGCTGGTGGCCGGGCCGCCGTCGCCGCTGAAGCAGCACCCGCCATTCCCGGCGAAAACCGAGAGATTGCCGCCTGTGTCCAACTTCATGATGACGCCGGCGTTGGAATGAAAATAGAAATTTCCGGCCGTATCGCGTGCCAAGCCGCGGACGCGCCCAATCCCCGTGGCTGTTGCCGGGCCGGTTGCGGGCAGACCACCGCCGGCAACCGTGGTGATGGGATTTTGGCCGCGAAGGGAAGCTGGAAGCAGCAATAAACCAAGCGCGAGTAGGACCGGGGAAAGGGACCGGCGCATCAATGGCCTCCGCAACTGCCCAAGAACTTTTCTAGCCGTTTGTGTCATCCAAAAGTGATGCCTTCGTGCCAGGAAAAGCACCCGGCTCTGCAAGACCTCTTCGGACCCAACTCGCGGAGGGCATGGATGATAGATAACGGCCTACCGAAGGCAGACTATTGCGAAGACAGCAACACCTGTCAAGCGGAATCTAGCTGGCCGCCGGGGTCTGTGGTGGAAGGCTATGCGAGGGGTTGCGCGAGCATGGCGCTCGCCGGTCTGGCCAAGCCTGGCCTCAAAGTGGAGGGGAACCCGGCGATAGAGCGCGCCGGCTTCACAAGCGCACGATTTCCGGTTCGGCGCCCGCGGATGGTTTCTCAGCCGGAGCCGGCGGCCGGGCGGCAGCCTGCTCTTCCATCAGGTCGGAGATTTGCAACCGCAGGTTGCCGGAGTCGGTGGCATAGGCCAGCAGCGTTTCGAGATCAGTGGTGCCCCTTATCGGCCGCCTCAGCGCAGCGGCTCCCGGATGTGTTACCTTCATCTTATATCCGGGCCTTCCATGGACCAGACCTTACAAAGCGGGGAAACACTCGGGGAGCGGTACCGGCAGTTGCTGGAAGCCGCCGAGGGGATAGGCACCCACGGCAGTCTCGACGAGCTCTTCACCGCGCTGGGCCAGCGCCTGTGGTCCCTGGCGGGAGCGGACCGGCTTACCGTTCTTCTTTACGACCCCGAGCAGAAGCGCGTTCGTTTGCGGTCCCTCGATCCCCGCGCTGAGATGCCCGTCAGAGATTGGGACGTTTCCGGCCCGTTGGCCGAATTCCTGCATCGCGGCGAAGCGGCATGGATCCTCGAGAGTGCCGAGGCGGTGGAAGTTCTCTCCCCGATCGCCGAGCAACTTCGCGGAGAAGGCTTGCCCTGGGTTGGTTTGGTTCCGTTGCGTACTGCCCGGCGGCGCCTAGGCGCGCTGCTCTTCGCCCGCGCAGAGCTTCTGCGCCTCGAACCCTCCGAGCGCGAATTCTTCGAGCATCTGGCCGCGCAGGTGGCCGGGGCGGCGGAGAAAACGCTATCTTTGCAGGAAACGGAAGCCGCCCAGCGCGAGCTTTCCCGCGAGCGCGACCGCCTGCGCCTGCTGCTCGAAGTGAACAACGCCGTGGTTTCCAATCTCGAGCTTCCCGACCTGTTCGGCGCCATCTCCGCCTGCTGCCGCGAAGTCCTCGGCCATGAGTACACTAGTCTGGCTTTGCTCGAGAAGGACACCGGGAAGCTGCGCTTGTTTGGCCTCGATTTTCCCGGCGGGAAGGGCCTCATCAAGGAAGAGATGATCGTGGCCGTGGAAGACGCTCCCGCTGGCCGGGCGATCACGGAGCGGAAGCCCCTGCAATTCGACGTCGAGATGTTGCGCGAGTATCGCACCGAGACTACCGCCCTTATGCTCGCCGAAGGCCTGCAGAGCGGCGTTTGCCTCCCGCTGCTGGGCCCCAACAGCGTCCTTGGCACACTCAACCTGGCCAGCATCCGTCGCGACGCCTTTTCCCAGGCGGATATCGAGCTGCTGATCCAGATCGCCGGGCAGATCGCCATCGCCATGGAAAACGCCCTGGCCTATTGCGAGATCGAAGAGTTGAAGAACAAGTTCGCCGAAGAAAAACTCTACCTCGAGGATGAAATCCGCAGCGAGTATCGCTTCGAGGAGATTATCGGGGACAGCCCCGGCCTGCGCCGCGTGCTCAAGCAGGCGGAAACGGTGGCTCCCACCATGTCCACGGTCCTCATTCTGGGTGAGACCGGCACCGGCAAGGAGCGCATCGCCCGCGCCATCCACAACCTCAGCCAGCGCCGCGATGCCACCTTTGTCAAAATTAACTGCGCTTCCATCCCCACCGGGCTGCTCGAGAGCGAGCTCTTTGGCCACGAAAAGGGCGCCTTCACCGGAGCCATCGCACAAAAGATGGGGCGATTCGAGCTGGCTCATCGCGGCACCATCTTTCTGGATGAAGTGGGCGACATCCCTCCCGAGCTGCAACCCAAACTTCTGCGCGTCCTTCAGGAGCAGGAGTTCGAGCGCTTGGGCGGCACACGCACCATACGCGTGGATGTCCGTTTGCTCGCCGCGACCAACCGCGATCTGGCCAAAATGGTCTCCGATCGACAGTTTCGCAGCGACCTCTTCTACCGGCTGAACGTTTTCCCCATTCTGATCCCGCCGCTGCGCGAACGCACCGACGACATTCCCATCCTGGTGCGATTTTTCGCCCAGTTTTACGCTCGCAGAATGAACAAACAGATGGAAACCATCCCCGCCGAGACCATGGAGGCCCTCGTCCGCTATCCCTGGCCCGGCAACGTGCGCGAGCTTCAGAATTTGATCGAGCGCGCCGTCATCCTCTCCCCAGGCACTGTCCTGCGGGTCTCTCTCGCCGACCTCAAACCTCCCGCCGAGGCGAGTTCTGAGTCCCTCACCACCCTGGAGGAGGCGGAGAGGCGGCACATCCTCCGCGCATTGACAGAGAGCCGCTGGGTTATTGGGGGAGCCGGCGGTGCCGCCACCCGCCTCGGAATGAAGCGCACTACCCTGCAATCTAGGATGGCGAAGCTGGGAATCAGCAGGTCGCGATAGTGCCGACATACAGGCACTTGCCGACATATCGGCACTTAACATCGCATTTCTCCCTCTAGCAATTCCTTTTCTTGCCTCCGGATTCCTCCATAACCATCTCATCTATAAACAGTTACGAGAATTACCTTAAGTTTGTAGAGATTTGGTAATCAGCCTGCTACTCTTACTGGGGAACAAGCGCCGATGCTTCGAGTCACCCAATTCGTTCAGGATGCTCAGAGGACCATCGTTGTAGAGGGGCGTCTTGCGGCGGAATGGGTAAAGGAGCTGGACAATTGTTGGATATCTGCCGATGACAGTTCCGCAGGCCGGGCTCTTCTGGTGGATCTGACGTCGGCAACCTACATAGATAGTGAGGGGAAGGCTCTCCTGGGGAGGATGTATGCGCGGGGAGCCAGGTTTCGAGTTGGCGGGTGCATGATTCGAGCCATCGTCGAAGAAATCGCCCGCAGTTTCGACAGCGACAAGGCGAATCCGAGGGCCGGAAGTTCCTAGACCGGCCATGATTCGACCGCAGCAAGGGGGGATGGGGCCATGGGAGCAACACAGAATGTTGTGAGTCAGCGAGCAAAACCCGAGATCGAGGCGGACTTGATGAAACAGAGCCTCGCCGGGGACCATGATGCACTCCAGGTCATTTTTTCCAGGCATGCCCCGGCGCTCTACCAGACGGCATTGCGGCTGGTGGGCTCACCGGAGGACGCCGAGGACGTAGTGCAGGAGGGTATGCTCAATGCCTTCCGGAATCTGGGGCGTTTCGAGGGGCGATCGCAGTTCTCCACCTGGCTGACGCGGATCGTGATCAACGCCGGGCTGATGCGCTTGCGCAGCCGCAGGGCAAAGCCCACTGTCTCACTGGACGAAAAATTGGCAGCCGACGACGACCTGACCTTTGCTGATCAGCTCCGCGACAACGCGCCCAATCCTGAGCAGCTCTGCGCTCAGTCCGAATTTCGGGGCATTGTGAATCGCAATCTGGATACCCTTTCGCCCGTCCTGCGCTCCGCGTTCGTGCTCCGCGAAGTGCAGGGTTTGTCCACGCAGGAGGCCGCCGAGACCCTGGGGATTTCCGAGGGGACGCTGAAAGCCCGCCTGCACCGCGCCAAACGCCAGCTTACCGACCTGGTGGGTCGCGCCCTGCAAGGCCGCCCCGATTCCAAGCCGGACAGGCGCGCGGGACGGCTGGGTTTCCAGCCTATTCCTTCGGCTTGTGCCTCGGACTAAGTCGCTCCAGCTCGCACACTCAACTTGATGCAGGAAACGCCCGGGCATTGTGGCCCGGGCGTTTTTTTTGCTGTCAACTCCCCCTTGCGCTGGCACTGGCCGCAGACGAAGATAGCTCCGCTTCCCCATCGTTCGGGGCGCAGGGAGAGATCGAAGAATCATGGCCATGTGCAAGCCGCCTCCGGTCCGCGGCGCCGCGGCAAATCTGGGCGCAGCGATGGTTGCGGTGGAAGGCCGCGCCGGCAAGTTGCGGCTCGACTACAACGAGAACACCTCGGGGTGCTCGCCTGCCGTGCGCAAGGCACTCTCGCGGCTGACTGCCGCGGAGATCTCCATGTACCCCGAGTACGAACTCACGCGCCGGCAACTGGCCGGTTACTTCGGCGTGCGGTCCAGCGAGCTGGTTCTGGCCAATGGGGCCGATGATTCCTTGCGCGTGATCATGGACGTTTTCATGGAGCCTGGCGCCTCGGTTCTCCTGGTCGAGCCCACCTTCCCCATGTTCCGGTTTTACGCCGCCCTGGCGGGAGCGCGCATCCGCACGCTGCGTTACGACGCAGAGATGCGTTTCCCGCTCGCTGCTGTCCTCCGCGAGCTGGCCCGCCGGCCTCGCGTGTTCTTTCTGGCCAATCCCAACAATCCTACGGGTACTTTATTGAGTCGCGCCGCGATTCGGCAGATTCTCGAGGCGGCCCGCGAGACGGCAGTGGTGGTGGACGAAGCCTACGTGGAATTCTCCGGCGTGACCGTGCTGCCCTGGATTCGCCGCTACCCCAACTTAATTGTGGTGCGCACCTTTTCCAAGGCCATGGGGCTGGCCGGACTCCGTCTGGGTTTCGTGATGGCTCACAAGGAGCTGGCCGCACTTTGCCGGCGGACGCAGCCTCCTTTTCCCGTCAACACGCCCGCACTGGTTGCCGCGCGCGCCGCGATTGCCGACCGCGTGTTTCCCCGCCAGTACGTGGACAAGGTGAACCGCAGCCGTTCGATTCTTTCGGGATGGCTTGCTCGCAAAGGTGTGCGCGTGTTCCCCAGCGCGGCCAGTTTTTTGTTTGCTGACTTTGGGCCGGTGGGATTGCGCCTCGCTTCAGCACTCGCCCGCCAGGGCATCTTGATCCGCGACCGCGCGAAAGATTTCGACCGCCCGGGATTTGTACGCATAACACTGGGAACTGCTGCGGAAACGCGCCGCCTGATCCGCGCCCTCGACGCGTTTCTCGGGAAATCAACTCACCATGTCCTGTAGTTCGCTAGTTTAACAATGGAACAATTCCCTCGATTGTGGGTGGACTTGGGTAGAGCTTTTGGTTAGATTCCCAGATGGGGAAGCGGCTGTCCCGAAGCAGGAAGTGTGCTGAGGTGGGACTCGCGCATACTTGCTGGCGCTACAGCCTCAATCCGCGTCACGGGAGATGCGAATGCATAGAAAAGGCTACGTTTTCCTGAGTCTTGGAATACTGGTGTCGGCGGCAGTTCTGCTCTGTCTGTCCATGCCATCCGCCTTCGACCAATCAAGGTTGGCTAAGAGCCAACCCTCTCTCCTCGCTGCGCAGCAAGCCGACACTTCGCTGGCGGCTGCTCGCGTGGCCGCGAATTTCGGCCAGCTACCCTTGCGTTTCGAAGCGAACCAGGGGCAAGTAGACCGCCGCGCCAGTTTCCTGGCCCGCGGCCGGGGCTACAGTGTGCTGCTCGAAAACGACGGGCTCACCATGATTTTGGATGCGCCTCCCTCCGCGGCGCAGCAGAAAGGACGGACGAGTGCCTTCGACCGCCGCCGTGAAGCCTTGCGTCGCTCCGCTGAACGCGCCGCCCTGGAAATGCGCTTTGTGGGAGCAAATTCCGCGCCGGTCATGGAGGGTGCGGAGCGGCAGGAAACCCGCACCAATTACCTGCTGGGCAACGACCCTCAGCGCTGGCACACCAACGTGCCCAGCTACGGGCGAGTCCAGTACAGTCAGATTTATCCTGGCGTGGACCTGGTCTACTATGGCCAGCAGCAGCGCCTCGAGTACGATTTTGTCGTCGCCCCCGGCCGCGATCCAGGCAATATCCGCATGCGTTTCTCCGGCGCTCAGGAGCAGCGTGTCGATCAGGACGGAGCGCTCGTCCTCACTGTAAAGGGCAGAGAAGTACGGCAGATGGCGCCGAAGGCCTACCAGGAAATCGCCGGGCAGCGCCGTCCGGTGGAAGCGCGCTATGTCATTCGTGCAAGCGACGGGGAAGTGCGGTTTGCCCTTGGCGCTTACGATCCCGCCCGGCCTCTGACCATCGATCCGGCCATCGTTTATTCCACCTATTTTGGCGGGACAGGCGATGAATCCGCCCGCGCCATCGCTGTGGACGGCACTGGAAATGTGTATTTGACCGGTTTTACTACCTCGGCCGGCTTGGGCACGGCAGGAGCCTTCCAGAGCACAGTCAACGCGTCCATCCAAAACGCTTTCGTGATGAAGCTCAACGCCACGGCGACGGCCGTGACTTATTTCACCTATTTGGGCGGTACCATTTTTGACGAAGGCGATGCGATAGCTGTGGACGCCGGCGGCAACGCCTACGTCGGCGGCTTGACCGGATCGGCAGACTTCCCGGTTACCGCCGGCGCCGCTCAGTTTGTTTACGGTGGCTCGGCGTTCAACAACGGCTACCTTTGCAAGCTCAACGCGACCGGCACGGCTCTGACCTATGCCACATTCATGGGTGGCAACGGGCTCCAGGGTGACGGAGTGAACAGCTTGTTCGTGGATGGCGCTGGCGCAGTGTACGCCACCGGCTTCACAACCTCGGCGAATCTACCGGTCACGGCCGGAGTCCTGCAAACAGTCTATGGAGGATCTACCGGAGGCAACACCGGCGACGCTTTTGTCGTCAAACTCGCGGCCAACGGAACCTCGTTCACCTACCTGACTTATCTGGGTGGGGCCAGTGACGAAGTAGGTTTCGCGATACAGGTTGACGGCTCCGGAAACGCCTATGTCGCCGGAGACACGCAGACCAACAATTTCCCGACCACCGCCGGCGTGATCCAGACCGCCTACGGCGGCGGCACGTTTGACGGATTTATTGCCGAGGTCAATCCCGCAGCCACGGCCCTGGTCTTTTACACCTACTTCGGCGGCCCGGGCGACGACCACATTTTTGGGATGTCGCGTAGCGCCGCTGGCAACCTGTACCTCACCGGCGCCACCACTTCCACTATGGGGTTTCCCAGCACAGCCGGAGCCGCGCAGCCCGCTTTTGCTGGCGGCACGGCCGGCGGGTTTGGGGACGCCTTTGTTGCAGAGCTGAACTCCTCGGCGACTTCCGCTGTCTACTTCACCTATCTGGGAGGAACTCTCGACGATGCCGGCTCGGACATTAAAGTGGATGCCACCGGATTTGCCTACGTGGCCGGGTTCACCACGTCGACGAATTTTCCTTTCATCCCCCCCACCGCGTTTCAAACAGCCAACGGCGGCGGCCAGGATGCTTTCATCGCCAAACTGCGTCCCGGCGGCACGCAAGTGGTCTATGCCAGTTACCATGGCGGCGCGGGCACAGAAAACGTCACCCGCATGGTGATTGATGCCAGCGGGGCCGCTTACTTTACCGGGGACACGAATTCGAATCCGTTCCCGACCACCGCGGGCGTGGTGCAGACCGTCTTCGGCGGCGGAACGATTGACACCTTCGTAGCCAAATTCGACCTGAGTGCCGCGACCTCGGATTTCGTTCCCACATCTCTGGTGTTCGCCAGCCAGGCGACCAACACCTCGAGCGCCGCCCAGAACATCACCTACACCAACATCGGCAACGCAACTCTCAATGTGGCCAGCATCACCACCACCGGGGATTTCAGCCGCACCACCACCTGCGGCGCCACCATCCTCGCCGGCGCCAATTGCACCATCAGCGTGACGTTCACACCGACCGCCACCGGGATGCTCGTCGGTTCGGTGATTGTCAACGACTCGGCCACCGGCAGCCCGCACACACTCGGCCTCACCGGCACCGGCGTCGCCCCTGCGGTTGTGCTGTCCTCCACAAACGTCGTCTTTGGGAATCAGAACGTCGGATCGACCAGCGCGGCGATGCCGGTGACCCTCACCAATAACGGCACCAGCCCGCTGAACATCACCGGCTTTGCCATCAGCGGCGGAAACGCCGGGGATTTCGGGCAGACCAACACCTGCGGAACGCCTCCCGTGGCCCTGCCCGCGGGGATGAGCTGCACCATCAATTTCACATTTAGTCCGTCGGCGGCGAACAATCGCGCCTCCACCTTCACTGTTACCGATGACGCTCCGGCTCCCGGCAGCACGCAGGCCGTGGCCCTTTCTGGAACCGGCGTAGCTCCCGCCGGCGGAGATTTCACCATCACTACCAACTCGAATCTGGTCACCATCCTGGTAGGCGGCACGGCTACGTTCTCTCTCTCTCTCAACCCCATCGGGAATTTCACCGGCACCGTCACTCTTACTTGCACGGGCGCTCCAGCGCTCACCACCTGCGCCGTCCCGCCCCCGGTTACGCTCAACGGGTTCAATTCCTCGTCGGCTGCCGTGGTGTTTACCACCACCGGACGATCTTCCACACCGCCCGCTCCGGGTGGCCGGCGCATGCCGCCTGCGTTCTTCCTGCTGCTTGCGGCAGGGATCGCCGCGCTCGCAGCTCTATTCGCGCCGCTCCCCACCAGGTTGCGTCTGCGCTACCTCGCACCGGCCCTCGCCATCCTGGCGCTGACAGTGTTCGGGGCGGCTTGCGTCACCGGCAGCAAGGGCACGCAGCCAGGCACTTATCCACTGGTCGTGAACGGGACCTCGGGTGCCCTGTCGCACAGCATCAACTTGACGGTGATCGTGAGGTAGCAAACACGCGCCTGCCGGCCAGTTGAAATTTCGGCCACCGTTTCAGCCAAACGGCGCCCGCCACACAGAATGGTGGGCGCCGTTTTATTTTTCCGGTTGCTTGGTTTCGAGAACTAAGCGTCTGGAAGGGTCCTAGGAGGGTGCAGGGTGGGAGCAGCCGAGAGTAGCAGGATTCCTGGGCCTTAGCGGGTGACGCCGGCCCTGACGATATCGTATCTTTCGATGTGCGCCGCCACTCCTACACTCTGTTGGTCCGCCCCGCGGCCTTCTTCCACTCTCACCACCCGGCCCACAACCTCGACCACCACCTCGCTGCCGCCGGTAATGGAGGCTGGAAGCGTCAGGGTCATTTCAATCCGGGATCCTGGTTTGAGCTGCTGGGGGAGGGTGAAATAGAGGCCGCTGGTGGAGATGTCTCGAGTGTTGCCGGAGGGAGCACCATCGCGTTCCTTGTCCAGGTCACGTACCCGGACAGGGACCGATACATCATATCTTCTCGCGATTCTACGCTCGGTCATGCCCCTGTCCCCCAGCCAGGTGGGCGGGATTCTACGGTGTTTCCACTGCTATCGGCAAGGGGAAGAATTCCATTAGTGGAAAAGCCTATTCTCGCCGCAACATCCCGCGCCAGCGACATAGACTCGCCTCCGTAATTGAACAGGTGCAAGGAACTTCCCGGAGGCCGGACGGCTTAAGACCCTCTGCGCTATCCCTCAATGGACGCTTCGGCGGAGCAAGAAATTGCACGTCCTCGATAAGGCTGCCGGCCTCGCGCAGAGCCTCAAACGGCTTCGGCAAACCCTACACCACCTGAATTGGGAAGTCCAACTCTCGGATTGGGAAACTCAACCCTCTCCCCTCCTGGCGGAAGCGGTGAGGTGCCGCAACTCTTTCGGGAAGCGGTACTTAAAGTCCGTGTGTGAATTGCACGCCTGGCTACTTACGTGCTTGTGTGTTTTCGTGAGGCACACTCAACCAAGAAAACGGCCGGCGCCGAACTGCAAACGAGAAGGAAGGGGCTCGAATGCGGGGATGTGCAGGTCGTTCCCACCTGCCTCTGAGAGGGAAGCTAGGATGGATGACCCCATGACCCGGCTCGCCTAAGCCGGGGATAACCAGAGTGTGCTTCGTCGGGGCTCCCGAGCCCAAGCGGGAGCCCCACCCCCCTTTTCAGCCGGCCCCGAAAACCAGTCGAGAACTTTTGCTTCGCCACACCACCCTGTATCTATTCCGCTTCCGCCTGCACACTGACCACAGCTCCTCGCTCGCTAATCCGTTGCGTCCACCCGCCGCAGGACGGGTATCTTCGCCAGATGCAGCACGTGTGCTACTTCGGTTTCTTTCAAGCGCGAGGCGTCATACTCGAGGACTAGCCGACTTTGCGATGCCTCTACGTGGAAGCGGCGCAGGCCATAAGTGTTTGCGAACTCGCCCAGCCGCCGCAGTTGCGCGGGTTTCAAGGGAGCCTGTAACTCGTAGGTGATTTCTACCAGGGTCATGGTGACGCGATTATAGCAGGCCAAACGCCTGTATCTCTCCCTGGGCGCTTCGGACCCACACTGACGCTGTGGCCCGGCGGCCAGGTGAAATTGCTGGAATTGCCCGACCGTCCGCCACCTCCGCCGTAGTCTAAACGCCATTTCTTGCGCGGTGCCCAGACGTATTAAGTGTAGGCCCGCCTTCCGGCCGGCATCGGATTGAATCCCGGGTCGGCCCCAAGAGCAACCCGGCATATTTACGTTGTATCATGTCGTCGCGGCTGAAGCTGCTTCCCACCAACTATGCCGAGAAGAACTCAGGAAGGGAGAAGCGGATGAAGCGGAGAGTCTTCCTCAAGAGCGCTGGAGTGGTCACCGTAATGGTCGTCGGCGGAACCGTCTGGCGCGCCTGGCATCAAGGCGTATTCAACGCAGGGGCCGGCCCGGCCTTTGAGCCGTGGCACAACTGGGCCAACGAAGCTCAAGAAGGACCGCTGGCGCTGGTGCGCGCGGCAATATTGGCGGCAAGTCCACACAACACCCAGCCGTGGCTCTTCAAAGTCACCCCCACGAGTATCGAACTTTACGCCGACACTCGCCGGAATCTTGGCACCTTCGATGGATACCTTCGCGAGATGTATATCGGACTGGGTTGCGCCATCGAGAACATGGCTCTGGCCGCGACCGTCCATGGCTACTCTGCCGAGTTGACCATGGTAAGCGGCGCGCTCGACCTGCGGGCTGATCGGCCGGAAAAAGTTTTGGCTGGTCGCGTTGACCTCAAGCCCGGGGAACGCTCCGAAGGACCGCTCTATCATGCTATCCCCCGGCGGCACACGAACCGCGGCCCTTTTGACACGGCCCGGCCCATCGCGGCCAAAGATATTGACACCCTGGCGGAGCTCGGCCAGCTTGGTGACGATATGAAGGTTTTTCTCTTTCCCAAGGATGATGAACGAAAAAAATTTGGCGACCTGCTGATTTCCGCCACGCAGGCAATTATCGCCGATGCCCAAATGGTCCATGACAGCCAGGCGTGGTTTCGCAACGGCCGCCCGGAGATCGAAGCGCGCCGCGATGGGGTGACTTTGGACACCGGCGGTTTTCCGCCCCTTATGACTGCGCTGGCCAAGATCATGCCCGCCACCTCGGCGCAAAAGAGCCACGAATACTGGCTGCAAATTACGCGTGAAGTCCACGCCGTGGCCTCGCCACTTTTTGGACTGATCGCCGTCCACAACCGCTACGACAAGCAGCAAAATCTTCTTGCCGGCGGCGCCTGGCAGCGAATGCACCTGTGGGCCACTACACAAGACATTGCCATGCAGCCGGTTAACCAGCCGCTGGAGCAGGTGGACCGCGAACGGGCGTTGCGCAAGCCGCCTCGCGCCGCCGAGGCGCTTGCCGGCCTCACCCGCGACCCTTCCTGGCAAGCAACCTTCGCCTTTCGCGCCGGTTATCCCCTCCGCGAGGCGCCGGCCAGCCCCCGCCGCGACGTGCAGGACGTTCTCCTGTAGTTTTCTTCTGAATTCCTCTAAAAGGATCTTGCCACGAGGGAAGATGTCTTTCCGAAATGGCTCTGGCGGGGTCTCAAGCTGGGGGGTGAGGCGACCACTCTCCTGGACGGCGCCTCGAAAAACTATCCCGGAGTGGTCGTCCCTTGCTGCCGGTCATGTAATAACGACTACATGTCTGAGGTTGAAAAGCGGATCTCACATGCCATCAACCTCGATTTCCACGGTGCGGAACTTGATCGAGTAACTGTAGATCTTAGGAGGTTCCTAATGCCGCGGGTCGAGGCAATTCGCGTATCCGAACTGTTTAAGATGAGAAATGCGCACTGGGCCCAGCCCTTCAGCCAGAAGCACCGGCAAGTTCCTTCGCAAGCTTGTTTTGTTTCCTAATTGCAGCCCGGCTGGTGCAGCGGCAGGTTGTACAGAAAGATGAAGCGCACCTCAGCAAACTGCTCGTGAAAGGTGGGCGGCAAAGGCGGAAACGGCGCGACCTTCCGGATCGCCGAGAGCGCCGCCTCGACCAGAGAATCACTCGCGAACACACTCGTCATCACGATGTCCTCTTCGCGGACCGTGCCATCCCTCTGGATTTTCCACTGGATGATGACTCTGCCCTTCTCTGCGTGCCGCGCTTCACGCGGCATCGCCTTGTACCACTTCTCGCGGACCGCTTTTATGGCGTTCTCCATGTAGGGCTCCATTCCGGGGCTAATACCGGCCATTGGGTCCGGAGTTTCGTAACAAAACGGATGCTTCAATTCCAGCAGCACGGAGTCGAGTGGCTTCTCATCAAGATTCTGAATCGAGTACAGCCCATCCTTCTCCCAAGAGACAGCTCCTGCGATCCGCCGGTCTTCGCCGTGAGTGCCATCGGCCCAGGCTTTGTTCGTGTGCGCATCATAGAGGCTGATCAGCACACCTGCCGAAAACTGGGCATCCTGTGTCACTTCATGTGGGCCGGCGTGGAGAAGCAGGACGCGCAAGTGTTCGTTTTCCAACGCCACGCGAAAATGTCGCGGATCGAGGGCAACGGGATCGAGCACCGAGTGCGGCACGCTGACCCGACCAAAAGCATAGGAGTCGCGTAACTCGACAACCAGAATCTCCACCGCGGCATCGCTGTCGTTTTCCAGCGAATGTCCCACGCCCCCGCGCATCCACATGGCGCTTCCGGGCGCCGCCTCCCATCTCTCTGGCGTCCCTTTCTCCGGTATGACTTTGAGCGAGGCTTGGCGCACAGAAACGACAACGCTCTCAACCCTGAGCTCCTTCAACAAAACAATTTCGTGCGCCGGAACAGCTAGTCGCACGACGCGCACATGCTTGTTTTCAAGCTCGGCACGAGCGTGTTCCAGATCTATTCGCGCGGACTCCTGCGCGGGACAAGGAGACGCAGTCAGAATTGCCAGCAGCAAAGTGAGGAGGAACCTGCGCATAGGGGACATTACCGTCACTCAGGAGGACACTAAACGCAAATTTCCATTTTGCCTTCCGGTGACTGGGAATATACACCTTTTTGTCTCCAACCGATCCCCTCCAGCACACTATTCCTCTCCGGGAGGGTTCGTGCGGCTCCCAACTGCTCTCTGCGAGTCCTGAAGACCTTCAACCGGAATTTCCGTCTTCTCCTCCCGGCCGACCGGCGTGCTCACCCTGGGGATTGGCGGCGTGGGGGTGATGAACATCATGCTGGTCACCGTGGACGAGCGCATCCGCGAAATCGGCTTGCGGCGGGCGCTTGGAGCAAGGCGCAGGCACATCCAGGCGCAATTCCTGGCCGAGGCCCTGGCCATCACCTTGCTCGGTGGCATTTTCGGCATGGTTCTGGCCACCGGGATTGCCCTGGCTATCGGCGACTTGCCTTTCCTCGGCCCGGCCTACGAGGACACCTCCGGAAAGGTGGACATCCACATGCAGATTTCCTGGATGAATCTCGCTATTTCGAGTGGCGTCCTGCTCCTGGTGGGAATCCTGAGCGGATTGCTGCCGGCGCTACGCGCTTCGCGTCTCGATCCCGTCGAATCTCTCCGTTACGAATAGTTCGCGCTACCGCGTTTCTGACTGGAGAGAAGGCTTACTTCGCGCGGAGCAAGGCGCGGACGTAGTCCACGATCTCCGGATCATCCCATCTCTGCGGGCCGATCATCTTGCGGGCGATGCGCCCGTCGCGGTCAATGATGTAGGTCTCCGGGTAGATGGAGGTGCCGTAACGTCCGCTGAGCGTATTCGAGGGGTCGCGGTAGTTGGGGAAAACCACTTTTTGCTCGATCAGGAACCGCTGGTAAGCAGCATCGTCCTCGTCCATGCTGACACCCAGCACCATTCCGCCAATTGGAGCGATCTGCTCCTGCAGACGGTTGAGCGCGGGAGTCTCCTCCACACATGGAGGACACCAAGAGGCCCAGAAATTCAGCACCACCACCTTGCCGCGCAGGTCTTCGAGGCGCGCGGGCTTGCCCGCCAGCACGAAACTGAACTCGGGAGCCATTTTGCCGGCGATGCTGCGTTCGCCCTGCCGGTAGCTGGGGCTCACGAACAGAGCCAGCACCAGCAAAGCACCGATCAGCGCCGCGGCGCTCAGGATTTTCCGTATCAAGAGGGTCGCCCCCAGAGCTATACTATAACTCGTTCGCTGGCACGTCCGCGCAGCCAATCTGCTGATTTTCGCGCGCATTTTGCCCATGGATTTGACCAACTCTCCGATCAGCGCAATCGTCCCGGCGCGTAACGAAGAACGCAACATCGAGGCCAGCGTCCGCTCGCTGGCGGCGCAGCCGCAGATCTGCGAAATCCTGGTGGTCAACGATCAATCCACTGACCGCACCGCGGCGATTCTGGCCGGCTTGGCCTCCAGCCTGCCTAAACTCCGCGTCCTCGAGACTCCGCCCCTGCCCGAAGGCTGGGTGGGAAAAAATCATGCGGCGTGGATCGGCGCCGGCCAAGCGCGCGGCCGCTGGCTGCTGTTCACCGATGCCGACGTCACCCACCTGCCGGGCTCGGCGCGGCTCGCCCTGATCGCCGCTGATGCCACCAGTGCCGCCCTGGTCTCTTTTTCTCCCCAGCAGGACACCGCCAGTTGGAGCGAGCGCGCGCTGATTCCATTCGTTTACACCCGCCTCGCCGAGAGATTTTCCTACGATGAAGTCAGCGACCCGGAATCGTCGGTGGCCGCGGCTAATGGGCAATTTTTGATGATCCGGCGAGACGCTTACGACGCCATAGGCGGCCACCGCGCCGTAGCCGGAGAAGTGCTCGAAGACCTGGCCATCGCGCGCCTGGCCAAGCGCGCGGGATGCCGCATTTATTTTGCCCGCGGCGAACGCATCGCCCGCACCAGGATGTACCGCTCGTTCGGCGAGATGTGGGAGGGCTGGACCAAGAACCTCTACGCGCTTTCCGGTGGCCAGCCGCGTTGGGCGCTGCTGGAGATTCTGCGTACCGTGCCATGCCTTTCTCTTCTTCTGCTCTTCCTGTGGCGCGTGCATCATCTCCTGCCGCTGGTGGGTGCGCTGCTGCTGGTTCTCCGCCACGCAGAGTACGGGGTGCGGCTGCGGAGGTATCGTTATCCGCTCTCCGGCATCTTATATTTTATGCCCGGGGCCTTGCTCTATGCTGCCGTGTTGGTGTCCTCGGCGGTGTCGCACGCCCAGGGCACGGTGATGTGGAAGGGACGCGCCTATCGGGTGGCGCAGTGATGGTCTATCTCACCAGAAAAGTCGAATTCTCCGCCTCGCACGTCTACCACAACCCGGAGTTCTCCGCGGAGGAGAACCGCCGCGTCTTTGGGAAGTGCAACAACCCGCACGGCCACGGTCATAATTACGTTCTTGAGGTCACCGTCGCGGGCGAACCCGACGCCCGGACCGGCATGATCATCGACCTCCAGGAGCTGAAAGGGCTTTTGCAGCGCGAGATCCTCGAGCGCATGGACCACCGCTTCCTGAACTACGAAGTGCCCGAGTTGAAAGGGCGCATTCCCACCACGGAAACCGTGGCCATGACCATCTGGGGGCTGCTCGAACCGAAAATCCAGCGCGCCCGCCTGCACCGCGTGCGTCTGTACGAGACTCCCGACCTCTTCGTAGATTGTTTTGGAGATGGCCGGTGAAGGTGCAGCTTACGCGGCGCTACCGCTTCTCCGCATCGCACCGCCTGCACAGTGCGGACCTGAGCGCGGAAGAAAACCGCCGGATCTATGGGAAGTGCAACAACCCTTACGGCCACGGCCACAACTACGCGCTGGAAGTGACTGTCGGGGGTGCGGTGAATTCATCCACCGGCATGATCGCCAATCTCGTTGATCTCGACGAGTTCGTTCAGCGCGAAGTCGTCGAACCGTTTGACCACCGCTACCTGAATGAAGAGGTCGCGGCATTCCAGCAGACGGTGCCGACTACCGAGAACCTCTGCCGCGAGGTCTTCCGCCGGCTGCGCCGTTTTCCGGAGGCGCATCTCGAGCGCATCCGCATCGAAGAGACCGGAGCGAACAGTTTCGAGTACGCCGGAGACCCCGGGGAGAGCCAGAGATGAGCAAGTTCACCGAAGAGCTGCTGAGCAAGGAGCCCAAGACCGAGAACATCGCCGAGTTGATGCGCAAGATTCTGGCGCAACTCGGCGACGACGAGGCTCGCGACGGCCTGCGCGAAACTCCGCAGCGATTTGAAAAAGCGCTGCGCTACCTCACCAGCGGCTATGCGCAAGACGCCAAGAAAGTTCTGAACGGCGCTATGTTCGACGTGCCCTACGACGAGATGGTGCTGGTCAAGGACATCGAGCTATTCAGCCTGTGCGAGCATCACCTGCTGCCGTTCTTTGGCGTCTGCCACGTGGGCTATCTCCCCGACAGGAAAGTTGTGGGACTCAGCAAGATTCCGCGGCTGGTGAACATGTTCGCGCGCCGCCTGCAGGTCCAGGAGCGGCTCACCAAACAGATCGCCGAGGCCTTGATGGAACATCTGCAGCCTCGCGGCGTGGGCGTCATCATCGAGGCGCGCCACCTGTGCATGGCCATGCGCGGAGTTGAAAAGCAGCACTCCCAGACGGTTACCAGCGCCATGTTGGGCGAATTTCGCGAAAACCAGCGCGCGCGAGAGGAGTTCCTGGCCCTGGCGCGGCCGCGCAGCGCGTAACTCCCGCCCCGGCGTCCCCGCCATTCATCACTCTGAGTCCGCCGCGGCGGACTCAGAGTAACGGCAATTTAGCATTTTGCAATTCGTATCAGCCTGCCGGAATGCCCTGATCAACCTGCCGATAATTCTTTGCAGTTTCTTAATCGCTGTGTTACGCTTTTTGCGAGGAAGAGAAGACGAATACTTGAGAAGGGGTCTGATACTCATGGTGAGGGGGGCGATTTGATGGATGTCAAGGTTGCGCTCATCGAACAGTACCGGCAGCATGCCAAGGACACGGGCTCTCCGGAAGTGCAAATAGCGCTGTTGAGTGAGCGCATCAATTACCTGACCAGCCATTTGAAATCGCACATCAAGGACCATGCCTCCCGGCGCGGATTGATCATGATGGTCAACAAGCGCCGCCGGCTGCTCGATTACCTGAACCGTCGCGACCCCGAACGGTACCGCGAGATTGTTGAGCGTCTCAGCTTGCGAAAGTAGTCCGGAATCCCACGCGGATTTCGCGTACTCCCTTTTGAGCGAAGCCTACCGTTGCACCGCTGCTCCCACCGGGCGCCCTGCTGGACTATCTGCCGGGCCGGGATCCTGGTGAGCACAGCGCGGATCGCATCCTCTCGGGCGCTTTCCTTCTCCCTCCTCGAAAACCATCAGCACTATTTTGCATTGTTCGGCCGGTAAGAGCCGGCCGCAAAGGAAGTGAAACTATGTTGCACCAGGTAACTGTGGAAGTGGGCGGACGCACGCTCACGCTGGAAACAGGCAAGGTCGCTCGCCAGGCCAACGGCGCCGTCTGGGCGCGTTATGGCGATACGGTCGTGCTCGTCACCGCCTGCATGGATTCAAGAAGCACGGACAAGGATTTTCTGCCCCTCACCGTGGACTACCGTGAATACACTTACTCCGCCGGGAAAATTCCCGGTGGCTTTTTCAAGCGCGAAGGGCGGCTCTCCGAGCGCGAGACGCTGACCTGCCGGATGATTGACCGCCCCATGCGCCCGCTCTTCCCCGAGGGCTGGAACCGCGAGACGCAGATTATCGCCTTCGTTCTCTCCGCCGACAGCGCCAACGATCCCGATGTGATTGCCATCACCGGAGCTTCGGCCGCGGCCTACTGCTCCGACCTGCCGTTTGACCATCCCATCGCGGCGGTGCGTGTGGGCCTGCTCAACGGCCAACTGGTGGCTAATCCCACCGTGGCGGAGCAGAAGACCAGCCTGATGAACATCGTGGTGGTCGGGTCCGATGACGCCATCGTGATGGTCGAGGCCGGCGCGCTCGAAGTGAGTGAAGAGACCGTCGCCGATGCCATCGATTTCGGCCACCGCGAGGTGCGCAAAATCGTTGCTGCCATCCGACAGCTGCACGCCAAAGTGAACCCCACCAAGGTCGTTGTGCCACCGCCGGCATTCGATGAGGCCCTGGCCGCCGAGATCGAGCAGAAGTTCGGCGCGCGGCTGCACGACGCCCTCGATACCGCCAAGCATCCCAAAAAAGAGAGCCACGCCCTGGTGGACGCAGTTCACAAGGAAATCCTCGCCGCCATCCCCGAAGAAGACAAAGACAAGCGCAAGCTCGCCTCACGCGCCTTCGAACGCCTGCGCGAGAAATTCTTCCGCGACGACATCTTGAACCACCACCGCCGGCCCGACGGCCGCGCCTTCGACCAGGTCCGGCAGATCAACTGCGAAGTCGGTTTGCTCCCGCGCGTGCACGGCTCGGCGCTGTTCACCCGCGGCGAGACCCAGGCGCTCGGCACGCTGACCCTGGGCACCAAGCTGGACATGCAGCGGCAAGATCTGCTGTTCGAAACCGACACCTTCAAACGCTTCATGCTGCACTACAATTTCCCGCCGTTCAGCGTGGGCGAAGTGAAGTTCATGCGCGGACCGGGCCGCCGCGAGGTTGGCCACGGTGCGTTGGCGGAACGCTCGCTGGTCAACCTGCTTCCCACCGAAGAAAGTTTTCCCTACGCCATGCGCATCGTCTCCGACATCCTTGAATCCAACGGCTCATCCTCGATGGCCACCGTCTGCACCGGCTCGCTCGCGCTGATGGACGCTGGTGTGCCGTTGCGCTCGGCATGCGCCGGTATCGCCATGGGCCTGGTGGTGGAAGGCTCAAACTACGCCGTGCTCACCGACATCGCCGGCGCCGAGGACCACTACGGGGACATGGACTTCAAGGTCGCCGGCACGCGACAGGGCATCACCGGCCTGCAAATGGACATCAAGGTGTCCGGCGTCACCATCGCCATGATGCGCCAGGCGCTCCAGCAGGCCCAGCGCGCCCGCTTGCACATCCTCGACATCATGGACCAGACCATC
Organism: Terriglobia bacterium; assembly: GCA_041485165.1. Taxonomy (GTDB): domain Bacteria; phylum Acidobacteriota; class Terriglobia; order Acidiferrales; family UBA7541; genus JAAFGT01. Next base: position 22,508 of record JBGPJC010000061.1, read on the forward strand.
CGCGAGCCACGCGCCGGGATTTCGTCCTACGCACCGCGGCTGCTGATGATCACCATCCCGGTGGACAAGATCCGCGACCTCATCGGCCCCGGCGGCAAGAAGATTCGCTCCATCGTCGAAGCCACCGGCGCCAAAATTGACGTCATGGACGACGGCAAGGTGCATGTCTTCTCCGTTGACGGCGCTGCCGGCGAGGCCGCTATGCAGATGATCCGAGACATCACCGCCTCCGCGGAAATCGGCAAGACCTACCTCGGCAAAGTCGTCCGCCTGGCGGAGTTTGGCGCCTTCGTTGAAATCTTCCCGGGCACCGACGGGCTGCTGCACATCAGCGAAATATCCGAACAGCGCATCGCCAAAGTGCGCGATGAGCTCAAGGAAGGGGATCAGGTGCTGGTCAAGGTCCTGGCCATCGAGGGCAACAAGATCCGCCTCTCGCGCAAAGCCATCCTGCGAGAGCAGCGCGACAAGATGAAGACCCAAAGCCAGCCGCAGGAGTAGACCTTGCGTTGAGAATCTACTGCGAAATGACTACGGCCCGGCTTAACAGCCGGGCCGTTTCTTTTTGTGGAGTGCTTTCCTGGAGTGCGGCGGCTTGCCGCCGCGGGGTTTTCCTACTTCACCCGCCGGATCCGCGCCCCAAGCGCCGAAAGCTTCTCCTCGATCCGCTCGTACCCACGGTCAATGTGATACACACGGTCAATCAGCGTTTCCCCCGCCGCCACCAGCCCGGCGAGCACCAACGACGCGCTCGCGCGCAGGTCCGACGCCAACACCTTCGCCCCGGTCAGACTAACTGGCCCGCGCACTACGGCGCGGCGGCCGTCGATAACGATGTTGGCTCCCATGCGCATCATCTCGCTGGCGTGCATGTACCGGTTTTCGAAGATTGTCTCGGTCAAGGTGGAAGTACCGTTGGCCTGCGTAGCCAGCGCCATGTACTGCGCCTGCATATCGGTGGGGAAGCCGGGGTACTCCTCGGTGGA
>JBGPJC010000062.1:0-23239 GCA_041485165.1 Terriglobia bacterium
ACCCCCGTGCGGAAATCATCCTCAAACGCTCTCGCGTCCAGATGCCCTACAAACGATTTTTGGGGGGTGGGGATACATTTCCGGTCACCGAAAAACACACAAGAAATCAGCCAAATAGGTTTTTTCACAGCTTCACAGAGAACGCAGAGGCTCGCAGAGAAGAAAAGGATCTGAAATACACGGCGGAGCCGATCAGGCGTTGGCAGCGGCCGCACCCAGGCCGAGCGATTCTGCCGCGCCTCGCATGGCGGCGATGCAGAAGGCGATGTGCTCCTCGATGGGTACGCCCAGCTCTTCGGCTCCCCGCGTGACGTCCTGGCGGTTGACGCCGCGCGCAAACGCCTTGTCCTTCAGCCTCTTCTTCACTGAGCTGACCTCGAGATCCAGAATGCTGCGGCTAGGCCGTATCAGCGAGCAGGCGGTGAGGAATCCGGCGAGTTCGTCGCAGGCGAACAGGGTGTGCTCGAGCGCCGACTGGCGCGGCACGTTGCAGTAGTCAGCGTGGGAGAGGATGGCGCGGATCATCTCCTCGGGATAGCCGCGCTCGCGGAGGAGTTTCGCGCCCTCGGAGGGGTGACCTTCGCCAGGATGATGCTCCTGGTTGGGCCAGCGTTCGTAGTCGAAGTCGTGCAGCAGCGCGGTGACGCCCCACAACTCCTCGTCGGCGCCGTTCTTGCGCGCGTAGGCGCGGACACAGGCTTCCACTGCCAGGGCGTGTTTGCGCAAACTTTCATTCTGCGTGTATTCGCAGAGCAGTTTCCAGGTTTCTTCACGGCTGGGCACGTCTCGCTCCTCTCCCGGCGCACTTGCAGGCCGGCCCGCGTTGCTCGCGGCCGCTTTGCGAGGCCGCCCTACAGATTTTCGCGCACCTGCCGATACTATCAGATGCTTGTAGGTGCGGGGGCCTGCAATGATCTGGCGCGTCAGGAAGCGGAACGGGCGATTGTCGGCAAAAAGGGGACAAAAACCGAAATAGGTCTTGACAATAGGCGGCTGGCGATGCACTCTCGCGTCGCGCCGGTTTCTGCCTTCCCCCTTTCAAGGGTTCCGTCCATCCGCATGCCCAGAGAAAATGTGAGGGCCGGGTGTCTGATAGCAACGGTAACAACGTTTCCAGCACGACGGTGGAGATGGATCGCGAAGTCATCCGCTGCAAAGTCTGCGGCTTGGTGCAATACCGCACCCGGACCGACAACTGCCGGCGATGCTTGCGCATGCTGCCACCCAAAGTACAGTTCCTGATACCGCCGCCGACGCCGCAGGAGCTGCCCGGCGACGACCGTCAACTGTTCGAGCAGTGGCCGAACAACCAGACCGTGGAAAACATCGGCCAGCGCATCCGCCAGTTGCGGGAATCCCGCGGCTTGACGCAGAGCCAGCTCCAGGCGCGCTCTCGCGTCTCCCGCTCCTACCTCTCTCGCATTGAAAGCGGGCAGATGACCCCCAGCCTAGGCACGCTCGAAAAAATCTCCGAGGCGCTGGGCGTGGGCCTGAACCGCTTCTTCATTCCCGAATCCACCGGCGAGACGCTGATGGAAGATCCTTTTATCCAGGGACTGCGGCCCTTTCTGCGGCAACTCGATTGGGAACAGTGGCAATCGATCCTGCGGAGGTTGCAGGTGATTGGCGAGCACGTGACCGCCGACAGCGCCCCGGCGCAACGGCCATCGCGCGACTCAAAGATGTCCCACTTCGAGCGCCGTCTGGGACAACTTGCGGCTCCCGTGCACCGCTAAGCAGCGCATCCGGCCGGGCGCTTAAGCTCGCCGGGGGTTCTCAAGCAAACCGAACTTTGACGTCGGGGCGCTTTTCCAGGTGGACGGTGTCCACGAAGCGCACCTGACGCTGGTCGAGGGTCAAGATCAGCGAGTGGGTGCGAATGCCTTCTCCAAAAAAGCGCACGCCCCTCAGAATATTTCCTTCCGTCACCCCGGTGCAGGCGAAGATGATCTTTTTCCCCGGCGCCAGGTCCTCAGTATCGTAAATCCGCTTGGGGTCCTTGATTCCCATTTTTTCCATGCGCTCCACGTGTTCCGGCTTGCTGACCACCAGGCGCGCCAGGATCTGGCCGTTCAGGCAGCGCAGCGCCGCAGCGGCCAGCACGCCCTCGGGAGCGCCGCCCGTGCCCATGACGGTGTGGACTCCTGCGCCCACCACCGCGGCGGAGATGCCGGCGGAAAGGTCGCCGTCACCGATCAGGCGGATGCGCGCGCCCGCGGCGCGGATGTCGCTGATGAGTTTCTCGTGGCGCGGGCGATCGAGCACGATCACGACCAGGTCCTCGACGCCGCGGTCGAGCCGCCTGGCGATGGCCTTGAGGTTGTCGTCCACCGGCGCGTCCAGGTCCACCGCGCCCTTGCAGGATGGCCCCACGATTATTTTTTCCATGTACAGATCGGGGGCATGCAGCAGGCCGCCCTTTTCGCTGGCGGCCAGCACGGCAATGGCGTTGGGCGCGCCGGTGGCGCAGAGGTTGGTGCCCTCCAGCGGGTCCACGGCGATGTCCACGGCAGGGTAATTCCCGCCCGGGTTGCGTTGCGCCGCGCCGACTTTCTCCCCGATGTAGAGCATGGGCGCTTCGTCACGCTCGCCTTCCCCAATGACGATGGTGCCGTCCATGGCCACCGTGTCCATCACCGCGCGCATGGACTCGACGGCGGCGTCGTCGGACTTGTGGCGGTCGCCCTGGCCCATCGTCCGGGCGCAGGCGATGGCCGCTTGTTCGACGACGCGTAGGAATTCAAGACTGAGTTTAGTTTCCATTGCTGACAATACCCCCGGACGCGCGCGGCAGGTCTCTGGACGATCACTCCGGTCAGCGCGCTTAGACTTCTTACCCTAAATTGGAGGCATTAACAATAAGGAGGGAGAGGAAGAAGAGGAGGTAAAGGAGTCCGCCCCGGCGGACGGAGGAACTCTCTTCCTTCTACTCGTACGCTGGAATCCCGGTAATCTTCTCCCCGATAATCAGCCGGTGGATATCGTGTGTTCCTTCGTACGTAGACACCGACTCGAGGTTGTTCATGTGCCGCATGATGCAGTAATCGTCCACGATGCCGTTGGCGCCCAGAATGTCCCGCGAAATCCGCGCGGTCTCCAGGGCCATCCACACGTTATTCATCTTCAGCATGGAGATCTTGGCGAAGTCCAGCTTTCCCTGGTCCTTGAGCTTACCGACGTGGTAGGCCAGCAACTGCGCCTTGGAGATTTCCGTGATCATCCAGGCCAGCTTGTTCTGCACCAGTTGATGCGAGGCGATGGGCTTGTTACCGAACTGCTTGCGGGTCTTAGCATATTGCAACGCAGTGTCATAGCACGCCATGGCCGCGCCAATCGCTCCCCAGCCAATGCCGTAGCGCGCCTGGGTCAGGCAGCCCAGCGGCCCTTTGAGTCCTTCGACGTTGGGGAGCAGGTTTTCCGCGGGAATCTCGCAGTCGGTCATGGCCAGGCCGGAAGTCACCGAGGCGCGCAGCGACCACTTGCCGTGGACGTCCCAGGCCTTGAACCCCGGCGTGCCTTTCTCGACCAGGAAGCCGCGGATGATGCCGTCTTCGGTCTTGGCCCAAACCACCGCAACGTCGGCCAGCGAGCCGCTGGTGATCCACATCTTCTCGCCGTTCAGGACGTAGCGGTCGCCCTTGCGTACCGCGCGGGTCAACATGCCGCCGGGGTTTGAGCCAAACTGCGGCTCGGTGAGCCCGAAGCAGCCGATGGCCTGGCCCTTCTGCAATCGCGGTAGCCACTTTTCTTTCTGCGCGTCGTTGCCATAGGCGTAGATGGGATACATCACCAGGGCGCTCTGCACGGAGACAAAGCTGCGCAAGCCGGAATCGCCGCGCTCCAGCTCCTGGGTGACCAGGCCGTACTCGACGTTGGACATCCCCGCGCATCCGTAGCCCTTCAGGCTGGCGCCGAAAAAACCCAGCTCAGCCATCTGCGGCACCAGGTGCATGGGGAAAGTGCCTTCGCGCGCATGCTTTTCGATGATGGGGATCACTTGCTCGTCCACGAAAGTGCGCCCGGTCTGGCGCACCAGTTTTTCGTCGTCGGTCAGCAGGGAATCAAAGTCGATAAAATCCACACCCGGAAACGGCATTGCTTCTCTCCTGTAGCGCCGGAAAAGCCGGCGAGCCCCTGCGAGAAAAAGAAACCGAGGCGCCTTTGCAGCACCGATTCTAGCAGGCGTGCACGGCGAGCGGCAAATCACTGCCTGAAGGGCAGCCAGTCTCCGCGACGCGCAGCCCGAAGGCCTTTGAGTGCGCAAGGTAACTCGCCGCACTCCAGGAAATCTCACTTGCCCCTATTGCTGCGGCAGGTGCTGAAGGAAATCCTCGAGCACGGCATTAAGCGGTTGAAATCATCAGAGACGGGATTAGAAGATATGTTCTACGCCACACGGCTCACCTCACTCCTCAGCGCTAGTCGAAGCTTTCTTGGCCGCCTCACGGTTGCAGATCAGGGTTTGTGTTCCGGGCGGGGGGCGCGCGGCGGGCTGGTGCGGACGATGGCGTTGCCTGTGCCGCGCGCGCTGTGCATGGCCAGGCTGCGGGCCATCTCCTGCTGCGCGAGACGCACGAAGTTCTCCATCTGTTCCTGCATCTGCTGCATTCTCTCGCGCATATTGAGGACGATCTCGATGCCGGCGAGGTTGACGCCCATGTCGCGGGTGAGCGTAAGGATCACCTCGAGACGCTCGAGGTCCTGGTCGGTGTACAGCCGGGTGTTGCCGTCCGAGCGCGAAGGCTTGAGCAGCCCCTGCCGCTCATAGAGGCGCAGCGTCTGCGGGTGAATCTTGTACAGCTCGGCGACGGCGCTGATCATGTAGCCGACCCGCCCGCGTTTTTTCACTCTGGCCATGTGCTTACCGGCTTTCGACCCCGCTCACATCGCCGCGCGCGAGAAAATATCGTGTCGCGGGTCTTGCTCGTAGAACTTGCTCAGCTCGCGCAGCAGTGTGCGGGCACGCTCCTCGACTTGCGGGGGCACGATCACCTGGACCTCGACGTACTGGTCGCCGCGGCGCCGCGGATCGCGCGCTGAGATGATGCCTTTCTCGCGCAGGCGGAACTTCTGGCCGCTGTTGGTGCCCGGCGGGATGCGCAGCAGCGCCCGGCCGTCAATGGTGGGCACTTCCACCTTGGCGCCCAGCGCGGCCTCGACCACGGTGACCGGTACGGAGGTGTACACGTCGTCGCCGCGGCGGTCGAAGTAGGGATGCGGCTCGACGCGGGTGATGATGTACAGGTCGCCGGGGGGACGGCTGCCCTGTCCGGCGTTGCCGCGGCCGGGAACGCGCACGCGCGAGCCGGTCTGCACGCCGGCCGGGAAGCGCACGTCAATCGTCTCCGTTCGCCGCACGCGCCCATCGCCGCCGCAGCTCCGGCACGCTGTGCGGATGCGGCCGCTGCCGCCACACTGCGTGCAGCTCATATTGAAGCGCATCCCGGCGGCGGTCTGCGCGCGCTTGCCGGTGCCATTGCACGCGGTGCACACCTGCGGCGCGCCGCCTCCGGTGCCGGTGCCGCGGCAGGCCGGGCAAGTGTCCATGCGCGTGTAAGAAATCTTTTCCACCGTTCCGTGGACCGCCTTCGCAAAACTGATCGTGGCTTGATACTCGAGATCGCCGCCGGATTCCGGTTCGGCGCTCTCCGCCTGTCCTCCCGCATTACGGAAAAACTGGCTGAACAAATCTCCAATGCCGCCGCTGGTTCTGCCGCTGGGGTCGAAGCCGCCGAAGTCCACGGTGAAGTCGGCGGGGTTGGGGCCGCGTGCCGGACCGGAGCCCGGGGGCGGACCGCCCGCGTAGCCATCGGCGTAGAAGCCGTACTGGTCGTACATCTGCCGCTTCTTCGTGTCGGAAAGGACCTCGTAGGCTTCCTGGATCAGCTTGAAGTTTTCTTCAGCAGATTTGTCGCCGGGGTTCAGGTCGGGATGATACTTGCGCGCCAGCTTGCGGTAGGCCTGGCGGATTTCCTTGAGCGGGGCCTTGCGGCGCACGCCCAGGCGCTCGTAGTAATCCTTGCCGGTTGTCGTTGCCATGCTGCGCCTTTTTCCTTTTGCGTATGGCGAGAGGCCTTACAGCTTGGCCCAGCGCGCGTTCCACTCGGCGAGCTCCTGGTGTTCGCGCTGCAGCTCTTCGCGGCGGCGGCGTTGCTCCTCCGAGCGCACGCCCATGGACGATTCCTTCTGGTTGGCGCGCTCCATCCAGCGGTCAATCACCGCGACCTTCTGCTCGACACTGGCCCCGTCGGCACGAAAACGGATGGCCGCGCCGCTCATGTCCAGCGAGCGAGGGGTAAAGTCCGCGGACACCTGCTGCTGCGTGTCGTAGAACAGCCGCTTCCAATCCGCGCCGGGCGGCTCAGAGAGCGTCACCTGAATCAGCAGCAGGTCTTCGCGCAGCTTCTGGATGGCTTGTGGCGGGCCCATGCGATGGATGCCCTCTTTCGTGGCCAATTCTGTGCACCTCGGCGTGCCTCTCGGAATCGGCGCGGCCGCGCGTCCATCCGGCTGGCGGACTTTGGCCGGCCAACCGCGCAGTAGTATAGCCGCCGGCGGTCAGTTCGGCCGCTTGCTTTCGTCCACGTCCACGTACTCGGCGTCGATCACCTCGTCCTTGGCCTTGGAGCCTGCGGGTTCGCTTGCCGCTCCAGCCTGCCCAGCCGCCGCGCCCGCTGCCGCCCCGGCTTGCGATTCGGTTCCGGCACGGTAGAGCGCTTCGGCCAGGCGGTGCGAGGCGCGCGTGAGCGTCTCCACCGTGGAGTTGATGCCCTCGACGGCGCCATCGGCCAGCGCTTTCTTGGTGGCTTCGATGGCCTCTTCCGCGGCGCGAATATCCGCCTCTGGGAGCTTCTCGCGGTTTTCGCGGATCAGTTTCTCTGTCTGGTAGACCAGATTGTCGCCGCGGTTGCGGGCCTCGATTTCCTCCAGGTGTTTCTTGTCCTCCGCGGCGTGGGAATCGGCCTCGCCGCGCATGCGCTCGGCCTCTTCCTTGCTTAGCCCGGTCGAGGCGGTGATGGTGATTTTTTGCTCCTTGTTGGTGGCCTTGTCTTTGGCGGTGACGTTCAGGATGCCGTTGGCGTCGATGTCGAAAGTCACCTCGATCTGCGGGACTCCGCGCGGGGCCGAGGGGAGCCCGATCAGGTGAAACTTGCCCAGCGTGCGGTTGTCCTTAGCCAGCGGGCGCTCGCCCTGCATGACGTGGATCTCCACCGAGGTTTGGCTGTCCGACGCGGTCGAATAGGTATCCGACTTTCGTGTCGGGATGGTGGTGTTGCGCTGGATCATCGTGGTCATCACGCCGCCCAGCGTCTCCACGCCAAGAGACAGCGGAGTGACGTCGAGCAACAGGATGTCCTTCACCTCGCCGCCCAGCACACCCCCCTGGATAGCCGCGCCCACGGCCACAACTTCGTCGGGGTTGACGCCCTTGTGCGGCTCTTTGCCGCCGAAGAGCTCCTTTACGATCTGCTGCACCCGCGGGATGCGCGTCGAGCCGCCCACCAGCACGACTTCGTCGATCTTGTCCGCGCCCAGACCGGAATCCGAGAGCGCCTGCTTCACCGGGGCAACGGTGCGTTGCAGGATGTCTTCCATCAAGCGTTCGAGCTGTGAGCGGGTCAGCTTCACCGCCAGGTGCTTGGGCCCGGAGGCGTTGGCGGTGATAAAGGGCAAGTTGATCTCCGTCTCGACTACCTGCGAGAGCTCGCACTTGGCTTTCTCCGCGGCTTCCTTCAGGCGCTGGGTGGCCATGCGGTCCTTGCTCAGGTCGATGCCCTGGTCCTTGTTGAACTCGGCCACCAGGTGCTCCATGATGCGATGGTCAATGTCGTCGCCGCCCAGGTGGGTGTCGCCGGCAGTGGCTTTTACTTCCACCACGCCCTCGCCGACTTCGAGGATGGAGATGTCAAAAGTACCGCCGCCCAGGTCGTAGACGGCAATGGTCTCGTCTTTCTTTTTGTCCAGGCCATAGGCCAGCGCCGCCGCAGTGGGCTCGTTGATGATGCGCAGCACTTCCAGGCCGGCGATTTCGCCCGCCTGTTTTGTGGCCTGGCGCTGGCTATCGTTGAAATAAGCCGGGACGGTGATGACCGCCTTGGTCACCTTCTCCCCCAGGAAGTCTTCGGCGGCGCCCTTCAGCTTTTGCAGGATCATCGCCGAGATCTGCTCGGGGGTGTAGGGCTTGCCGGCGATTTCAACGCGGGCGTGGTTGTCGTTGCCACCCACAATCTTGTAGGGTACGCGCTTGGTTTCCTCGCGCACTTCGTCGGCGCGGCGTCCCATGAAGCGCTTGATCGAATATACGGTGTTCTCGGGGTTGGTCACCGCCTGGCGCTTAGCCACTTGGCCGACCAGACGCTCGTCGGACTTGGTGATGCCGACGACGGAAGGAGTGGTGCGGCCCCCTTCCTGGTTGGGGATGACCACAGGCTCGCCGCCCTGCATTACGGCGACGACCGAGTTGGTAGTGCCCAGATCAATCCCAATAATCTTGCTCATGACAAGGCTCCTCTTGAGTAGCGGGCCGTCGAAAAGTGCGGGGGCGGCCTCGAATACGTGGGCAGTATATATCTTGAGTCTATCATTGTCAAGTTTTTGATTCCGCTCAAGAGTCAGCCGCAACTTGTTATTTATGAGTAGCTTAGAATTGAGGGACTGTCATTCTTGCCGGTGCGATGCCGAAGCTGGCCGCCGATAGCTCATCTTGGCTTTGGAAGTCGCCAAGGGGCAGCTTGCGCCACGGATTGCGCGGCGAAAAAGACGAATGAGCGCAAAACTGCGATAGACTGGACGCCATCAAACATCGCAGAGGCTGCAAACTCGATGGCAGACCAGGTTGGGAGAAAGATGCGCGTGAATAAACTGACAGCGTGGTTGGCGTGCGCAGTTCTGCTCGGTGTGGGTCCAATGCTGCTGGCCGGCGGGCAGACCGGTTCGCCGCCGGCAAAGAAATCCAAAGCCCCGACGAAGGCTTCGACCAAGAAGCCGCCAGTTCCCGATGACACGCCGCCGAACAAGGCCCTGGGATCGAAGACCGCGCCGATCACTTTGGAAGTCTTCAGCGATTACCAGTGCCCGGCGTGCAAGCAACTTTATCTGGACACGCTGCGGCCGCTGATCGACAACTATGTCTCGACGGGAAAGGTCTACCTGATCCATCGCGATTACCCGCTGCAAATGCACCAGTATTCGCGCGAGGCTGCGCGCCTGGCCAATGCCGCCGGCCGGCTGGGCAGGTTTGAAAAGGTGGACGCGCAGCTTTATTCCCGGCAGGAATCGTGGGAGAAAGACGGCAACCTGGAAGGAGCGCTGGCCACGGTGCTCTCGCCTGCGGAGTTAAAGCGTGTGCGCGAGCTGGCCAAGAGCGGCAAGATGGACCCGTTCATCGAGAGCGACCTGGCGCTGGGGCAATCAAGAAATGTGAACCAGACACCGGCGATGTTCGTCAGCCATCAGGGGCAGCTTTATCCACTGCCTGCCGGGGTGGTGACCTATTCGCTGTTGAAGCGCTTCCTCGACGAGCTGCTGCACCAATAATGGCCGGCGGATGACCATCAGCAAAATACTTCTGCGCACGGGAGGAGCGGCGCTGGGAGCGGTATTTCTCTACGCCGCTTACACCAAGTTGCGCGTCTCTTTCATCCTGTTCGCCATGGCCATTGACTCGTACAAGCTGTTGCCGGAGTGGGCCGCGCTCTGGCTGGCGCGCGCGCTGCCGTGGTTTGAGCTGCTGCTGGGACTCGCGCTGTTGAGCGGCATCCTGCTGCGCTACACTGCGGCCGTAGCCAGCGCGCTGCTGGCGGTGTTCTTCGCCGTGATGGTGCGGTCCTACCTGCTGGGGCAGCAGATCAATTGCGGGTGTTTCGGCCTCGGCGAGGCGCTCAGCCCAAAGACCCTGGCCCGCGATGCCGCGCTGCTGGGATTGTCGCTGGCGGTTACTGTCGGCGCGTTTCTGATGAAGCGGGCCAACACCGTCCTCGCGGCCGGTTCCGCGCCGGCCAGCACCATGGCGGAAACGCAGCCTGAATAGGAGCGTGCCCTGTGAAGACACTCGATGAGTATCTGCTGCTGGCCGGTCAGGCCCACGGCCACCTGTGCGCAGGGCAAGTGCTGGGCGTGCGTCTGGCGATGCTCGGCCTGCGCGAGTTGGGCATCGAAGACCCGGTGGCGGAGCGCAAGCGCCTGGTCACCTACGTGGAGATTGACCGCTGTGTCACCGACGCCGTAGCGCTGGTGGCCCACTGCCGGCTGGGCAAGCGCAGCCTGAAGTTTTTGGACTGGGGCAAGGTAGCGGCCACCTTCGTAGATCTGAAGACCAACCGCGCCATCCGCGTGGCGGCGAAGGAAAGCTCCAAGCAGCGCGCCCGGGAAATGTTTCCGGAGATGGCCAAGGACATCGGCCAGCAAAAGGCTTACGCGGTGATGCCCGAGAGCGATCTGTTTGAGACCCGCTGGTGCACGGTGGAGGTACAGCCCGAGGACCTCCCCGGATTCAAAGGGCCGCGCGTGGTCTGCGCCGAGTGCGGCGAAGGGATCAACTTCAAGCGCGAGGTGGTGGTCAACGGCCGCACGCTTTGCCGCTCGTGCTCCGGCGGCCGCTATTTCCTGCCCCGGCCCTGAACGATTCGCGTTTCGCTCTGCTTTTCCGGGGCCCGGTTCGGGGGTAAGATAGCGGTCTTAGGCGGGAGACGGAATGAGCCCGGCATCTTCAGGAAATCGTTTTTCTCTGCATCGCTCCACTCATGTTGCATTCCGGAGGTGTGCGCATGGCCGATGACAATCCTCGCCGCCCTGATGGTGGCCCGGGAGAGCCAGTCCCGGATGAGACGGCGCCCACTTCCCGCGTCACGCGCCGCAGATTCCTGAAAGGCGCGGGCGTAGTAATCTCCGTGCCGGTGCTGATCGGCGAAGGATTCCTCGAGGCCGCGGCGGAGGACGCCAGGGTCGCCGGCCCGGGACCGGTCGCCGTCACTTTGAAGATCAACGGCGAGACCCGCAAGCTGGAGGTCGAACCGCGCGTGACGCTTCTGGACGCCCTGCGCAACCGCCTCGACCTGACCGGCGCAAAAAAAGTCTGCGATCGCGCCACCTGCGGGGCCTGCACGGTGCTGCTGGACGGCAAAGCGGTCTACTCCTGCAACGTGCTGGCCATCGAAGCCGAGGGCCGCGACATCCAGACGATTGAAGGTCTGGCGCAAGGCGGCGCGCTGCACCCGGTCTCCGCCGCGTTCGTCACCCATGACGCCCAGCAGTGCGGCTTCTGCACGCCGGGGTTCGTGATGGCCGCCAAGGCGTTTCTCGATCGCAATCCTGCTCCAACTTATGAGCAAGTCACCGCCGGTCTTGGCGGCAATCTGTGCCGCTGCGGCACCTACATGGGCGTGCGCGAAGCGGTGCTCGATGCCGCGGGCCGCATGCGCGGGGGGAGGGCGTAATGGCTGACTATCACTGGCCACCGGCAGAAAAGCGCAGCCTGATCGGCAAGAGCTTCACGCGCCTGGACGGCCCAGCCAAGTCCTCCGGCCGGGCAAAGTACAGCCTGGACATCAACCGGCCCGGCATGCTGTACGGCAAGATGATTTTTTCGCCGTATGCGCACGCCAAGGTGAAGAGCATTGATACCAGCGCCGCGGAGAAAATGCCCGGCGTCCGCGCGGTGCAGGTGATGTACGGGCCCGGCCAGGAAGTGCAGTGGGCGGGGCAGGAAATCGTGGCCATCGCCGCAGAGACCGAAGAGCAGGCGCGGGACGCAGCTCGTGCCATTGTGGTCGAGTGTGAAATTTTGCCGCACCTGGTGGGCGACGTCCCGCCGGGAAAGGCCGGCGCGGACCGCTCCAAGCCTTCCGCCGAGCAGGTGGTGGGCGACCCCGAGGCATCCTTCAAGCTGGCCGACGCCATTGTCGAGCAAACTTACGGCAGCGCAGTGATCGCTCATTGCTGCCTCGAGCCGCACGGCTCGGCGGCGGAGTGGGACGGCGACAACCTCACCGTCTGGGCTTCGACGCAGAATGTTTCCGGCCTGGTGAAGGAATATTCCGACGCGTTGAAAATCCCCGCTGCCAATGTGCGCATCCTCACCGCCTACATGGGCGGCGGATTTGGCAGCAAGTTCCCTGCCGACACCTGGGGCATCGCCTGCGCGCAACTTGCCAAAAAAGCCGGGCGCGCGGTGAAGATGCTCCTGGAGCGCGACCAGGAAATCATGGTGGCGGGCTCGCGGCCTTCCATCCACGCTGTGGTCAAAGTTGGCGCGAAGAAAGACGGGACGATTGTCGCCTGGAAGTCGGAGTCCTGGGGCACTGCGGGCGTAGGCGTCGCGGGGAGTCCCAACCTGCCCTACGTCCTCAAGATCTCGAACCGCAGCGTGCGGCACACGGTGGTTTCCACCAACACCGGCCCGGCGCGCGCCTGGCGGGCGCCCAACCATCCGCAATCGTGCCTCATCACCATGGCCGCGCTCGACGATCTGGCCGCGGCGGTGTCCATGGACCCGCTGGAATTCTTCCTCAAGAACCTGAACTTCGCCGACCGCTTCGGAGAAGTCTATCGCCAGGAGCTGCTCAAGGCTGCGGAGATGATGGAGTGGAAGAAGAAATGGCACCCGCGCGGGCAGATGTCTCCCGGCTCCGTGCAGCGCGGCGTAGGGCTTGCGTTGCACACCTGGGGCGGGGGCGGCCACCAGAGCAATTGCAATTGCGTTATCCATCCTGACGGCTCGGTCGAAATCAGCCTGGCCAGCCAGGACCTGGGGACAGGCACGCGGACGGTCATCGCCATCGTTGCCGCGGAGACCCTGGGTCTGACGATCGAAGCAGTCCAGGTGAACCTCGGAGACAGCCGCTACCCGGCATCAGGCGGGTCCGGCGGATCAACGACGGTTGGCGGTGTCAGCTCCTCAACACGCCGCGCGGCCACCAATGCACTCAACGAGCTGCTCGACAAAGTGGCCGAATCGCTCGCAGCCAAGGCGGACGACTTGGAAGCCGTCGGCGGGCAGATCCGCGTGAAGAGCGATCCTTCGCGCTCGCTCACATGGAAGCAGGCCTGCGCCAAGCTGGCCACAACTTCCATCACCGCTTCCGGCGCAACCACGCGGGACCTGATCTCCAGCGGCGTGGGCGGCGTGCAGATGGCCGAAGTCAGCGTGGACATGGAGACCGGCCAGGTAAGAATGGAGAAGATGGTGGCGGTGCAGGACTGCGGCCTGGTCATCAACACCAAGACCGCGAAGAGCCAGGTGTACGGAGCCTTCGTCATGGGCATCACCTACGCGCTGCACGAAGAGAAAATCATGGACGAGCAGACCGGGCGCTGCCTGAACCCGGACATGGAGTTCTACAAGCTGGCTGGGCTGGCCGACATCGGCGAGTTCGTCGTGCACATGATGACCGGCCCGGGCTACGACGAGCGCGGCGTCATCGGCCTGGGCGAGCCTCCGGTGGTCTCACCGGGTGCGGCGATTTCCAACGCCGTGGCCAATGCCATCGGCGTTCGCGTCCCGCGGCTGCCCATCACTCCGGATAAAGTGCTGGCCGCGCTCGAGGCGAAAGGAGCGAAAGCGTAATGGAAGCCTTCGCATACGCACGTCCCAAGACGCGAGAGGAAGCCGTCGGATTGCTCGGCCCGGGCTGGGCGGATAGCGCCGTCCTGGCCGGCGGCACCGACCTGATCAGCCTGATGAAGAATTACATTGTCTCGCCAAAGCGCCTGGTGGATATCAAGCGCATCCCCGATCTCGGCGGAGTCAAGCGAACGGGAGAAAGCATCACGCTCGGCGCGACGCTCACCCTGCAAGAGCTGGCCGACGACAAGTGGCTGCAGAGTGGATTCCGAGGCTTGGTTGAAGCTGCTGCGGGTGTGCCCTCGATGCAGATGCGCAATATGGGCACGGTGGCCGGCGATCTCTGCCAGCGGCCGCGTTGCTGGTATTACCGCAACGGCTTCGGCCTGCTGGCGCGCGATGCCAAGGGCAAATCGCTGGTGCCGGAAGGCGACAACCGCTATCACGCCATTCTCGGCAACGAGGGACCTGCTTATTTTGTGAATCCCTCCAGCCTTGCTCCCATGCTCATCGCCCTCGACGCGAGGGCCACTATCCTGAAGCCCGGAGGCACCCGCACCATAGCGCTGGTGGAATTCTTCCGCGCGCCGAAGAGCGAAGACAAGCGAGAGATCGGCCTCGAGCCCAACGAGCTGCTGACCGCCATTTCATTCCCGCCCGGCGGCGCGCAAAAGACCGCCACATACGAAGTCCGGGAAAAGCAGGCGCTCGATTGGCCGCTGGCCACTGCGTCCGTGGCGCTCAAGATGAGCGGCAACACGGTGACCTCGGCGCGGATCGTATTGGGACATGTGGCCCCCATCCCCTGGCGCGCCACCGCAGCGGAAGCTTTTCTCACCGGCAAGGCGCTGACCGAGGAAATTGCCGCGCAGGCCGGCGAAGCCGCCGTGCGCGGGGCCAAACCATTCAGTGGGAATAAATACAAAGTTCAGCTCGCCCGCGTGGCCGTCAAGCGGGCCCTGTTGCAGGCGGGGAGGGCGTAGCCATGGCCAAGCTCCATGCGATGATCTCTTCGGGCGAAGTGTGCTGCTGCCTGCGCTCGAAGTCGCTGTACTACCAGACCGACGACCACGAAGACCGCCCCGGCGAACCGGCAGTGGAAGCCGGCCCGTTCTGGTGCTCGCAGACGCAGTCGGTTTTGGGGCCGGATGGGAAGGTCGCCGACACGGAGAGTTGCCGCGCTGGGCGCGGCTGCTGTCAGACGGCGTAGAAATTGTTTCATCACGGCTTGGCACAGCGCGGCGGCGAGCCGCCGCACTCCAGGTAACCATCCCTCGATTTGCTGCTTTCTGCCGGCCGTGGGAGAATAGGCTGTAGCGACACGCTTCAGGAGGTACACCATGACCAAGACCGCCATTTTTTCTCTTGCCGCCGTTCTCTTCCTTGCAGTTGGCGCCTCGGCGCAAACCGCGCCGCTTCGGGGCGACTACGTCGAGTTCCGTACCGCTGACATTTATACCGGGCCGTGCTTTGCCAACTCCGAGGTCGGCCTTGCGGGTCAGGAAGCAGTGCTGGCCTGGCACATCGGCAGCGGCGCGTGGGATCACGTTGCGCTCGATGGGCTGAGCGTGCTGGCGGTGGTGCGCGCCAGCGCCACGCTCGGCGACACGTACGCCAACCCGCTGCCTGCTCGCGCCGTCTTTATCGTGGATGCGCGCGCATCGGCCGAGCAGAGGATGGCCCTGATTTCGTTCGCCCAGGCGCAGACCGCCGGGCTGCTCGCCAATGTCGTCGCCATCGAATCGGCGCCCATACGATTCGCACTGGGCCCGCAGCATGGTCAGGCCGCAGTGGAAGCGGGCGATCTGGTGAAGATTTCCACGCGCGCCATCGCCGCCGGCGACGAGATTTGCCACAACGAAGAAGTGTTCTACCAACCGCTGGCGGCGCACTTGGGCCACGCCATGCCCGCGATTACGCTGCAGGGCAGCTATCGTGGCAACCACCTGGGGATGACCTGGAACGACGCCGGGCGCCGCGGCGCTTTCGTCGGCCAGTTTGCCCTGTAAGCTGCGCGCGGAAAGTATGAATCAGAAGGCCCGCCCATTCGGGCGGGCTTTTTGTTGACCCCGCATGCGGGGCCGCCGGCATCATACGATCGGGAGCAACAATCCATGGTTCTGAGACGCACCGCGATGTTGTCCACGCTGATTGCGGCGCTGGCTTTGACAGGCGGGATCCTGGCGCCGCGGGCTGCAGGGGCAGGCCCCTACACGGTGGAGAAAGTTTCCCAGGCGCCGCCCGAGGAAGTCCCGCAGGCCATCCGCGAGACACTCGATCTGGTGGCGCTGCGCGTCAACGGAGCGGGCGGCGCGCTGTGCGAAATCTGGCTACGCAAAGCGCTCCCTGTGGCGCCGAGCACCTCGCACGAGCTGGGTGTGGGTTATGGTCAAATCGCCGAGGGCACGCTGATGGGCGTGGTGCGCATTGACACACAGACCAGCGACTACCGCCAGCAGGTACTGAAGCCGGGGATTTACACCCTGCGCTACGCGCTGCACCCTGTAGACGGCAATCACCAGGGCATCGCGCCGATGCGCGATTTTGTGGTGCTCTCGTCCGTGGCCGTGGATTCTTCTCCGGCCGGCATCACTCGCGAAGCGGCGTTCGCTAACAGCCGCAAGAGCAGGGGCGGCAACCACCCCAGCGTCTGGAGCCTGGCCGCCGCGGACGACAAACCCACGGCAGTGCCGGCCATCAAGTATTTTGATGATGCCGACGTGTGGGTGGTGAGCTTTCGCATCGCGCTCACCGCGCCCTCCGGCTCGTCCGCGCTGGACATGGCCCTGGTAATCGCCGGCCACGCCGGGGAGGTTTAGCAATTCCAGCCCTGCCGTTTTATAGGCGAATTGTCCGGCGTACCTGCCGGAGTCCACTGCATCATGTATAACTGCCGCGAATGCGAGCGCGAAATCAATCTGGCCAGCGAGGTGTGTCCGTATTGCGGCGCGGACTTGACCACTGCGGGAGCTGGGCCCGCCGCCGCACCCAAGCCCGGCGTGGCCAGAAGAGCCATTCGCTGGACTCTCCTGCTCGGCGGGTTGTGCGCGTTCTTGTGGTACATCCTCTTTCTGCCACTGCGCAGCGGCGACCCCCGCGGAGAGGCTGAGCGCGTCGCCGACCAATCCCTGCGTGAGGTGTCGCGTGCCCTGGCCACCTATGCGCAATCGCGTGACGGCCGTTTCCCGCAATCGCTGGAGGATCTCGGCGAGCAGGCGCGCCGGCCGGCGCAGCGCGCGCTCAGCGAGGGCTACCAGTTGCAATACCTGCCGGTCGAGCCGGCGGACAATGCCGGGATCTCCCGCTACGCCCTGCTCGGCCAGCCGGGCAATTACAGCTATTTGCATTTTTACCTGGACGAGACCGGCGTGCTCCGAGCCACGCGTGAAAAGCGCGCCGCGACGGCGCAGGACCCGCCGCGGTAGGCGGTTCCCGCGTGCTATAATTCGTCGAAGCAGGCAGGCACAGCCGCCCGGAATCGCTGTCCCGCAGGATATCTTCCCGGGGCAGAACACGCGGAGAGGTGCTGGAGTGGCTGAACAGGGCTGCCTGCTAAGCAGTTGCACCGGCTAAAACCGGTGCCGGGGGTTCGAATCCCCCCCTCTCCGCCAGAAATTCAAGTGACCGCGAAATGAACGCGGCCGCGTTATTGGTAAATTGTTGAGATAGGTGCAGCCGGACTATGGGAGCAATCGAGCTCAAGCTTCGGAAAAATCTGGAAGCGGAACTCCTGCAATTGGAGCACGAGCTGAACCACGACCTGCCCAAAGAGCTGATGAAGGCGCGGGCCCACGGCGATCTCTCCGAAAATGCCGAGTTCAAATACGCCAAGGAGAGGCAGGCGTATCTGACCGCGCGCATGGGACAGTTGCAGAAGCGTCTTTCCGACGTTTCCATGCTCAACCTGGACAACCTGCCGCACGACAAGGCCGCCTACGGATCACGCGTGGTCGTCCTGGACACGCAGAAGTCGCTGCAGGTGGAATACAAGCTGGTAACCACCGAAGAGTCCGACGCGTCCAAGGGGCTGATCTCCACCACTTCACCGATCGGCCGGGCGCTGCTGGGACGCGCCGTTGGCGACGTGGTGAATGTGCAGACGCCGGCGGGGGAAAAGGAATTTGAAATTTTGAAGTTGCACACCATTCATGAAGAAGTGTAGAGCTGCGGGACGCGCTTCGCGTCTCCCAGCGGATCTATCATGCTGACGCAATACATCGGCAAAGCGGGCCACTGGCTGCTGTACAAGATCGTGGACGGCCTCGCCGCCACCGGCATCCATCCCAACGTCCTTACCTTCACCGGCCTGCTGGTAAACCTTTGGGCCGCGGTGCTGTTTGCCGCCGGAAGATTTCAGGCTGCGGGCGGGGTGATGATCCTGGCCGGGGTGTTCGACATGACCGACGGGCGCGTGGCTCGCGCGCAGGGGCGAGTGACCACCTTCGGCGGGTACTTCGACTCGGTCATTGACCGCTACTCGGATCTGGTGCTTTTCCTCGGTCTGCTGGTCTACTACGCGCGCGTCAATAATTTCTTCTATGCCATCCTGGTCGGCGTGGCCATGGCCGGTTCGGTGATGGTCAGCTATGCGCGGGCCCGCGCTGAATCGCTGATCCCCAGTTGCAAGGCGGGATTCTGGGAGCGGCCGGAACGCATCGTCCTGCTCATCCTCGGCGCGCTGGGAAAAAACTGCATGGCCCCGGCGCTCTGGCTGCTGGCCATCGGACCCAACATCTCCGTGGTGCAGAGGATCGTGCACACCTGGAATCAAATCCAGGCCGGAAACCTGGTGGACATCGTCCCCCGCCCCGCTGCATCCGCCGTTCCCGCCAAGGTCGAAGCGCCCGCCGTTGACGCCGTGCCCGCAGTGGCCGCGCCCGCAGCGCGCGCCGCCGCCGCATCCCAAACCGCCTCCCAACCCCCCGCCGACCTGACTCTGCATCCCGCCAAGCCCCACGGCGACTAGCGCCAACTAATCCTACCGGACCCGGATTTCCTGGAGTGCGGCGGCTTGCGGTCGCCTTCTTACAGCCTTACTTGCTCCGGTTGCTCCCCTGCATGTCCGACGGGAGTTTTAGCTCCGACCTCGTGAAGCGTGTAGAATTCCGATTTCACTCTTTAGGAGGCCTCGTTGAAACCTTCTCTCATCGTGCATGGCGGCGCGTGGTCGATCTCCGATGCTGACATTGCTGCCTGCCGCGCGGGCTGCGCCGCTGCGCTTGCTGCTGCCTGGCCAATCCTCACGCGCGGCGGCACGGCGCTGGATGCCGTGGAGGCCGCCATCGTGGTTCTTGAAGAGGACCCGCTGTTCGACGCCGGCGTCGGTTCGCACTTGAACCTTGAAGGTCATGTCACGCTTGACGCCATCCTCATGGACGGCCGCACGCTGAAGGCCGGCGCCGTCGCCGCCGTCGAGCGGGTGCGCAATCCCATCCGCCTGGCGCGCAAGGTGCTGGAATCGTCCGACCACATGATGCTGGCCGGCGCTGGTGCGGAAAAATTCGCCGCGCAGCATGGCATGGCGCTCTGCCCTCCGGAGGAGCTGGTCATCGAGCGCGAACGGCGCGCCTGGCAGTCCTGCCGCGTGCACGGCCACCATGCCGCCTACCACGCCCCTGTCGTCCCGGCGGATGTTGACGCTGTTCCCTCGGACGTCCCCACCGACACCGTCGGCGCCGTTGCTGTAGATGTCCAGGGTGGGATCGTGGCCGGCACTTCGACCGGCGGCACCTGCTGCAAGCTGCCCGGCCGGGTGGGAGATTCACCGCTGATTGGCTGTGGATGTTACGCCGACCATCTTGCCGGCGGCGTTTCTTGCACCGGCTGGGGAGAAGCCATCATGAAAGTGGTGCTGGCCAAGACCGCTGCGGACCTGATGCATTCCGGCCGCTCCGCGCAAGACTCCGCCGCGGAGTCCATCCGCATCCTCGCCGAACGCACCGGCGGCACCGGCGGATTGATCCTGCTCGACTGCGAAGGGCACCCCGGCTTCGCGCACAATACTCCGCGCATGGCCTACGCCTACGTCGCCCACGACGGCTCGTTTGTCACCGGCGTCTGACGGCGCTGAGGGAGCTTGTCGGGTCCAAGCCACGTGGGTAAACCGATCCCCAGAGACCGTTGGAGGGGCCGGCTAAACTGTCATTTGGCTTCCATCAGCTCACTTGGCATAGCGATAGCTATGTGTTGCAGGGGTCTGCACTTTTCCTGTAGCTTGAGGCCGTGACCGAGGACGAAAAAATCCGCGAAGTCAGAGAAGAAGAGGAGCGGCGCGGCTGAAGACCAATCGATAAGGAAGCGAAACTCAGGCGGCAAAGAGAAAGAAAACTGATTCTGGAAGCGGCGAGGATGGGTGACGAGGGACTCTTCGAAAGGATTATCCGCGAGAACTTCGGCTTCGAACGCGGGACGGAACAGTACGAGAGGGCTTGGCGACTCTTCCGTGCGCTGTGCGGGAAAGTCTAGCAATTCTGCTCTCGGCAGCGGCGATCCGGCGCTCGCGTTCCTCCGGCGCGTACTTCGACAATTGCTCTTCGACAAGGTCCACGATGGCCTCGAGAGCTGCCCTCTGTTTCCTTTTCATAGGGTGTATGCCCTCAAACGATGCGAAGAAACCCGGAGCGGCCTGCGGAGTCTCGTCACCATCGCTGATTCCGATTGTACCATGACTAAAACCGAGCGGCTGACCTTTGCGGCGTCACAGTCTTGCGGGAACAGCGTTGCCGGCGCCCCGGGAGGCGAGAGCACTCCGGTTGAAGGTCTGCTTCGCGCTGTGCTAGCATCCGGCGTTTCGGGGCACGGAAATATCCTAACCGTATCCCTCAACCCGCGCCACGCGGGCACAGAACCACCAGGGGAACACGATGAAAGCATACGGCGGTGATGCCATCCGTAATGTAGCTGTCGTCGGCCACGGCGATTGCGGCAAGACGCAGCTCGTCTCCGCGTTGCTGCACACTGCTGGGATGACCAGCCGTTTCGGCAAGGTGGCCGAGGGCAGCACGGTGACCGACTGGGACGAAGAGGAGATCGCCCGCAAGATTTCGATTCAGACCGGCATGGCCTACGCCGAATGGAAAGGCACCAAAATCAATTTCCTCGATACCCCGGGCTACAGCACGTTTGTGAATGAGACCAAGGCTTCGATGATCGCCG
Source organism: Terriglobia bacterium (assembly GCA_041485165.1). Classification (GTDB taxonomy): domain Bacteria; phylum Acidobacteriota; class Terriglobia; order Acidiferrales; family UBA7541; genus JAAFGT01. Next base: position 20,717 of record JBGPJC010000062.1, read on the forward strand.
CCGATTCTGCCCTCATCCTGGTCGAGGCTGTGGCCGGCGTGCAGGTGGTCACTGAAAAAGTCTGGGACTACGCCATCGAGTACGACATCCCGCGCGCCTTCGTCATCAACTGGATGGACCGCGAGCTGGCCAGCTTCGAGCGCGCGCTGGCCTCCATCGAGCATGTTTTCGGCCGCAACGTCGTGCCCATCCATTTGCCCATCGGCCAGGAAAAGGGTTTCCGCGGCATCGTGGACCTGGTGACCATGAAGGCTAACGTCTATCCTCCCGATGGCGACGGCAAGGCCCGCGAAGAGGAGATCCCCGCCGAGCTTGCCGAGGCCGCGCAAAAGGCCCATGAAAAACTGGTGGAGATGATCGCCGAGGGCGACGACAAGCTGATGGAGGAATTTTTCCAGGAAGGCACGCTGCCGGTCGCCGACCTGACCGAAGGCCTGCACCAGGCGATCATGAATGAGAAGGTGTTCCCGGTGATGATCTCCTCGGCGCTGCACAACATCGGGAGCGAGTCGATCCTGAATTTTCTTGCCGGGATGATGCCTTCGCCGCTGCATCACCTGAAAGCCGCCGGGTTCAGCGAACCGAACCGCAAGGGCAATGCCGTCGAGCGCAAGATCAGCGACTCCGAGCCAGTCTCCGCCTTCGTATTCAAGACGCTGGCCGATCCTTTCGCCGGGCGCATCACCTATTTCAAAATGCTCTCCGGAGTGCTGAAGAATGACGCCACGGTGCACAACTACAACCGCAACGTCCCCGAGCGGCTGCAGCACCTGCAAGTGATGCAGGGCAAGACAGCGACGGCGGTTGCCGAGCTGCACGCCGGCGACATCGGAGCGGTGGCCAAGCTAAAGGAGACGCTGACCGGGGACACCTTTGGCGACAAGGCCGCGCCAATCTTCTATCCCCCGGCGCGCATCCCCGAGCCATCCATCACCTTCGCCATCGAGCCCAAGACCCGCGCCGACGAGGACAAGATCGGCCCGGCCATCCACAAGCTGCTGGAAGAGGACCCGGCGCTGCGCTTTTCGCGCGACCCGCAGACCAAAGAGTTCCTGCTGAGTGGGGCGAGCCAGCAGCACATCGAAGTTATCGTCTCCAAGTTGCACAAGCGCTATCACGTGGACCTGACCCTCAAGCCGCCCAAGGTGCCTTATCGCGAGACCATCCGCGGCAAAGCCGACGCCGAGGGCAAGCACAAGAAGCAGACCGGCGGGCGCGGCCAATTTGGCGTCTGCCGCATCCGCCTGGAGCCGTTGCCTCGCGGCGCCGGCGTCGAGTTCGTGGACGACGTCTTCGGCGGCGCCATTCCCCGCAACTACATCCCCGCGGTGGAGAGGGGCATCCGCGAAGCCGCCGAGCGCGGCTTCCTGGCCGGATTCCCGGTCACCGATTTCCGCGCGGTGCTCTACGACGGCAAATACCACGACGTGGACTCCTCGGACATGGCCTTCCGCATCGCCGGCTCGCTGGGCTTCAAGGAAGGGATGAAGCAGGCCAAGCCCACTCTGATCGAGCCGGTGATGCACGTCGAGGTCTACGCACCCGACCAGTATTCCGGCGACATCATGGGCGATCTGAGCAGCCGCCGCGGGCGAATCAGCGGCAGCGAAGCGCGCGGCACGAACGTGGTCGTGCGGGGTATAGCGCCGCTTTCAGAGATGCTCAACTACTCGACCACGCTGACTTCCATGACCCAGGGCCGCGCCAGCTATTCCATGGAGTTCTCACATTACGATTTTGTGCCGCCGGAGATTTCGCAGAAAATAGTAGACCTCCACAATGCCGCGCGCGGCGCGGCGCCGGAAGAAGAGGAAGGCTGATCGCCGGCGCTACGCTGCGCCCTTTGGCTCCTCTCCGTCGGCCAGACAGTTTTTTGGGGTCGCGGCTTCGGCCGCGTCATTATCCTGCCGGCAAAACAGGGCTTTAGCCCCTGAAGTCATGGCCAGCCCGGGCCACTCCAATTTGGCTGTAGCCGCGCCGAACTCTCTGCAATAAGCTTCCGCCATCATGAAAACCGAAACGAGCAACCGCGGCGCGGCGACCCACGCCATCCATGGCAACGAGCAAAAACACGGCGTCGGCGCTGCCGTGGGTATGAACATTGCCCGCACGTCTAACTTCACTTTTTCCAGCACCGCGGAGATGAAGCGCTGGGCCGAAGGAAAGAGCTCTGCCTACATCTATACTCGCTATGGGAACCCCTCCTTCAAAGTGGTCCAGGACAAGATCGCCCGGCTGGAGGGCGGCGAGGCCGCCATGATCACCGCCTCGGGGATGGCGGCGATTTCCAGCGCGCTGCTTGCAGCGTTGCAAGCCGGCGACGAAGTGATTTCGACCGGGCAGCTTTACGGCGGCACCTACCGGCTGATGCGCGACATTTTCCCGCGCATGGGCATCCGCGCCCGGCACGTTGGAACCGACCTCTCCGGCATCGAGTCCCTGGTGACGCCGCGGACCCGCGCCTTCTACGTCGAGTCGCCTACCAACCCCACCCTGCGCTTGGTGGACCTGCGCAAGGCCGTG
>JBGPJC010000063.1:0-22834 GCA_041485165.1 Terriglobia bacterium
GCACTTTTTCCTCGACAGTGGAGACGATCTGGTCGTACTCCTCCATCTCTTCGAGGACGTCGCTGACGTAGAGGAAGGCGTCGCTGTCCAGACCGATGTCCACAAAAGCCGACTGCATGCCGGGAAGCACGCGTGTTACGCGGCCTTTGTAGATGCTGCCGACGAGCGCGTATTCCTTTTCGCGCTCGACGTAAATTTCAACTAGATGACCATTTTCGAGGATGGCAACCCGCGTCTCGTGCGGGCTGGTGGAAATCACTAACTCCTTCGGCATGAAAACTCCTTGAAGAGCCGCAGCACGCACCTGCGCGGCTTCCGCCCCTTGGGAAACGGTCCACGGCGGGCGGCTGGAAGGGAACGCAATACACCGGAATGTTTTCCGTGTTGTTCACGCTTGGTTCCCTCGATCGCAAGCCTTTTCTCCGCCGCGCCGCTCAGGGCGCCGGGCTCTATTGAAAATTAAGATTCGGCCCCCGCTCAGTTGACGAAGCGCCGCAAGCGCACGTTCATCGACAGGCCGAGGGCCAGAAACACGAACAGGGTGGCGGAACCGCCATGGCTCATCAAGGGCAGCGGGATCCCGGTGACCGGCATGTATCCAATGACCATGGCCGTGTTCACCAGGACGTGAAAGCCGAGTACCGCCGCAACGCCCATCACCAGGAACATCCCGGCGCGGTCGTTGGCCAATTGCGCAGTCCCCACCAACCGAAACAACAGACCCAAATACAACAACAGGGCAAACAGTACCCCGGCGAAGCCCCGCTCCTCCGCCAGGCCGGAAAGAATGAAGTCGGCCCAGCGCACGGGCACAAAGCCGAGCTGGTTCTGACTTCCGTTGCCGAATCCCTTTCCCCAGAAACCTCCAGACCCCACTGCGATTTTCGACTGCAGGGTCTGGTACCCGGTACTCTGCGCGTTCTCCTCCGGTTGCAGGAACGCTTCCAGGCGGTGCTTCTGATACGGCTTCATGAAATGCCAGCCCACCGGGAGCAGCAGGGCCGCAACCAAAACGATGGCCACGGCGTGTTTCCATTCGATCCCGGCAAGAAACGCGCCAACAGCGGCCAGGGCGATCAGCACCATCGCCGTTCCCAAATCCGGCTGAAGAAGAATCAGCAGGGTAGGGAAACCTGCCAGGACTCCGACTTTGACCAGGTCAATCAGAGTGAGCCGTTCGGTGCGCAATTCACTGAGGTAGCGCGCCAAACAGATAATTATAACCAGTTTGACCACCTCGGACACCTGAAAACTGACTCCACCGATAGGAAGCCATCGCCGCGCGCCAAACTTGGATTGTCCGAGCAACAGCACGGCCAGCAGTGCGAGCATCGCCAGCAGATAAAGCACGGGCGCTTGCTCGAGGAATGCATGGTAATCAACCCGGGAAATCACCAGCATGCCCACCAGGCCGATGGCAATCCATCCCAACTGCTTCCAGTGCAAGCCGGCCAGCGCGCTGCCGCGCGTGGCCGAGGCGATCTGCACCAGCCCCAGCGTGCAAATGGCCAGCACGAGGGCCAGAAGGATCCAATCGAATTCGTTCAGGCCGGTTTTTTCCTTCATGTGCTCTTACACCCGGAGTTCCTGCGGCTCACGGTTTCGCCTCGCTGAGCGGGGCCACCACACCGGCCAGCGATCCGGAGGAACCGGTTCCCTGCGGCGGAATCCCGGCAGTGGTCTGCTTCTGGTCGCGTTGGGCTTTCTTGTCGAAATAGGTTTTGATGATGTCGCGGGCCAGCGGAGCGGCAACCGAGGCGCCATGTTCACCGTGTTCGACCAGCACGGCCACCACGATCTCCGGATTATTCTGCGGATAAAACCCCACGAACCAGGCGTTGTCCTTGAATTGTCGGTTACCCCGGCCGCCGGCGCGCTGCAATCCCTCGTTGCTGATGAGCTGCGAAGAGCCGGTCTTGCCACAGAATTCGATGCCCTGCAGCTTCGAGGCAGATGCCGTGCCGCCGGCTTCATTCACCACCCCGCACATGGCCAGGTTCACCGTCGCGGTGGTGCTCTCCGAAAGCGGGAAGTGAACTTCGCCGGAAAGTTTGTCGCTCATCAGCAGGCGGGGCTGATGGAAGACGCCGCCCATGACAATGCCGCCGATGGTGTGGGCAAGCTGCAGCGGCGTCGTGGTGATCGCGCCTTGGCCGACGGCCACGGATATCGTTTCGCCTGGATACCACTTCTGCTTGAAGACCCGCTCCTTCCACTCCTCGCTCGGAATCAGCCCCTCCTGCTCGCCTGGCAGGTCGATGCCGGTGCGGCGGCCGAGGCCGAGTTGCTTGGCGTAATACGAGATGCGATCGATGCCCAGGCGCTTGCCGAGGTTGTAGAAAAATATATCGCACGAGTGCACCACTGCTTCGTGCAGGGTGACGTGGCCATGCGAGCCCTTGCCATAGACCCAGCATTTGAACGGGCGGCCGTAAAAATTCTCGCTGCCGGTGCAGACTGTGGAAAAATCCTCCGGCACTGCTTTCGATTCCAACATGGCTGTGGCCATGACGATCTTGAAGACCGACCCCGGAGCAAGCTGCGCCTGGATGGCACGGTTGAGCAGCGGGCGGTCGGGGTTTTCATTGAGCTCTTTCCATTCCTCGCGGGAGACGCGCACGGCAAACGAATTGGGGTCAAATGTGGGGTGGCTGGTCATGGCCAACACATCGCCATTGCGCGGGTCCAGCGCCACGATGGCGCCCTTCTGCGCGCCCAGAGACGATTCGGCCATTACCTGCAAGTCGTAATCAATAGTGAGCTTGATGGGGTTTCCGGGGATGGCCTCTTTCTGGTCCAGACGGCCGACCTCCCGGCCCAGGCTGTTGACGATAACCCGGCGCATCCCGTCGGTGCCTATTAGCGTCTCGTCGTACTGCCGCTCGAGGCCGAATTTCCCCACGATGTCGCCCGAACGCAGCCGGCCAGTGCTGGCTTCGATCTGCTTCTCGCTGACTTCACCAACGTAGCCGATGGCGTGCGCCAGGAAGCCTCCGGCGGCATAGCGACGGCGATACACCATCAGCATTTCCAGGACGGGAAGGTCGGCGCGGTGGGATTCGATGAACGCGATGTCCGCCTGAGTGGCTTCCGGCTTGATGACGATGGGATTGAATCGCGGCCCGCGGGCGGCATCGAGTTGTTGCTGCAGATCTTCGAGGGTCATCCCCAGACCTTCAGCGATCTGCGGCAAGCTCTGGGAGAGCAACTGCGCATCCTCCCGCAACAGAAGCACGCTGAAGGACGGGTAGTTGTCCACCAGCACGCGTCCCTCGCGGTCGAGCATGCGGCCACGCGGGGCGATCACCGGGACGGAGCGAACGCGATTGCGCTCGGCGAGCTGCGAATAATAGCCGTAGTCGAGGACTTGCAACTTCCAGAATCCGAGCAACAGCAGGGCGATCATTCCCACAAGGGTGTAGGAGACGATAGCCAGTCGGCCTTGAGGAAGCCGGTTGTCTTTACCTATCCAGTCAGGCACGCGAATACCCTGAAGGCCTCTGCCCTGCTTCGGGCGGGGCACACAATACCCCATCGCGAGGCATCTTTGCGGTATTACGCCGGGCGGGGAAAATGGCCGCAAACGCCTGCAAACGCCGGTAAACGATTGCTACGCTATCACTTGCCCCGTTTTTGTGCAAGACGCCATTGCCCGAAGCGATATCCCCACCCCAAGGAATGCTCTGACCTCCTCCAGCGCGACACCGGAGAATCCGAACGCGACTTTGGCAATTCGGCTGTGCTAGTCTGCAACCGGTCTTCAGCCACCTAGCCGTGCCCGGGAGGCATCTCCATGACGAAGCCCGTCTCCTTTGGCGAGATCAATGTCGATGTCCGCGCCGGGCGCGATAGAGCGGCACACGCCCTCGACCCGGAAACGCCGTTTCGGATCGCCATCCTGGGGGACTTCAGCGGCCGGGCCAGTCGCGGTGTCTGCGAGACAGGGCCCGCGCTGGCGAGTCGGCGCGCGGTGGTCATCGACCGGGACAACTTTGACGAGGTGCTGTCAAAACTCGACGTGCAACTCAGCTTGCCTGTTGCCGGCGACCATGGCCCACGACTGGAGCTCAGCTTTCACGAACTCGACGACTTCCACCCGGACCGGATTTTTGAGCGCACAGACGTTTTTCGCAAACTGAAGGAAACCCGCGCCAAGCTTGCCGATCCCCAAACCTTTGCCGCCGCGGTGCGCTCATCGCAAGCTGTTCGCGAGCAGCGGCCCGCGGACCTGCAATCAACTTCCGCACCGGTTGAGTTGTTTCGCAGCAGTCTGCTCGATCAGGTGACCGGGGCAACCGAAGGCCGCGCGGCAGGGGCAACGCCTTCCCGCGCGCGGGATGAATGGGGGGAGTTCCTGCAACAGATCGTCGAGCCGCACCTGGTCCCGAATCCCGACCCACGACAGCCGGAGATTCTCGCTCAAGTGGATCAGGCCACAAGCGGCCTGATGCGAAGCCTGTTGCACCACACGGATTTTCAGGCGCTCGAAGCTGCGTGGCGCGCAGTTTTTTTCCTGGTGCGAAAAGTGGAGACGCACGCACAGCTCAAACTCTGCCTGCTTGATGTTTCTAAGACCGACCTAGCCGCCGACCTGGCTTCCGCGCACGACCTGAGCCAGACGGGAATCTATAAACTTCTGGTGGAGAAAACAGTTGGGGCGCCCGGCGCGGAGCCCTGGGCAGTGCTGGTGGGGAGCTACACATGGGGCCCGGCGCGTGACGACGCGGAACTCCTGGGCCGGCTGGCAAGGATCGCGAGCGCGGCAGGCGCTCCGTTCCTGTCTGCGGCGAGCCCGCGCCTGCTGGGTTGTGCGTCGTTTGCAGAAACGCCAAACCCTCGCGATTGGAGCGGGCGGAAGGACGCGGAGAGCGCGCAGTCCTGGGAAATTCTGCGGAAATTGCCGCAGGCGTCGTCTGTGGGCCTGGCGTTGCCCCGTTTTCTACTTCGCTTGCCATACGGCAAGAAAACTGATGCCACCGAGTGCTTTGATTTTGAGGAGATGCCGCAAACGCCGGACCATGAAGAATACCTCTGGGGTAATCCGGCGTTTGCCTGCGCGCTTCTGCTGGCGCAGGCCTTCACGGAGGACGGCTGGAATCTTCGGCCCGGCGGGAACGCGGAGATCGACGGCTTGCCGCTGCACATTTACCAGGCAGAGGGAACTGCCCGGGCGAAACCGTGCGCCGAAGCGCTCTTCACCGAGGAGGCAGTCGAGGCGATTCTAGAAAAAGGTTTCATGCCGCTGGTGTCGCAGAAGGAGCGCGACGCCATTCGTTTGGTGAGAGTTCAGTCTCTCGCTGATCCTCTCGCCGCCCTGTCAGGTCGCTGGCGAATCCCCTGAAGCAGAGTCACTCCCGTCGAAACCTGCCCACGGACTGCGCGCTAATTTCAAAATTGTGCCTCAACAAGCGCGGGGCGCGGGCGCTCCGCGGACTGCGGTTAACGGTCGTTGGTGCGCAGACGGTCGAGGAGTGAGAACAGCGGAGCGGCGAGCACCGCGGTAACCAGCGAAGCAAGCAGCAGGACCACCGAGAACAGCGCTTCGCGCTCATCGAGCAGCCAGCGCCGCGTCAGCGCATAAATAATGTGCTGGAAATGGAACGATAGAAACGCCAGGAACAACCGGCTGTAGGGATGTTCGACGTCCAGCCGGCCGCCGATGGTAGAAGCCAGGTAACCCACCAACGTCAGAGTGATGCCGTAGAGGCCGATTTTGTCCCCGCCCAAGGCGTCCTGCGCCAAGCCAATGACCATTCCCAGCATCAGGCCGCGCGCTGGGTTTCTCCGGCTCAGGCCAAAGTACAGCGTGACCAACAGAGGCAACCGAAGCAGGTCCGCTCTCCACACATACTGCGGCAGGAAGGCTTGCAACAGCAGGGCCAGGAATGCCGTGCCGGCCACCGCGCCGCCACGGAATTTATGCACCTCGAGACGAGGTTCGAAACGCGCGCGGTTGGCCGCCACCGGGGAGTATTCTTTTTCCAGCAGTTCTGCGGGCATCATGGCCGGGGCGCCTTTTGCTGCGCGGCTCCCGTCCTGGGAGCTTCGTCGGGAGTTGGCGGTTCCCACTGCGCGCGGGAAAGCAGAATGAGAACTTCTTCCAGGCGGTCGAGCCGCGCGGCGGGCCGGAGTTGGATGATCTTGAACGGATTGCCGTTGTGAACCTCGCTCACCGTGCCCACCGGCAGGTCCTTCGGAAAGATGCGGTCCATTCCCGAAGTCAGCACGCGCTCGCCGGTGGCCACCTCCTGGTCATTGATCACGTATTGGAGTGAAAGGAAGGGTTCGCCCCGGCCCAGAGCGACGCCCTGGGTGCGCGAGTTCGCCAGCAGCGAGCCCACGCCGCTGTCCTTGTCGCTGATCAGCAAAACCTGCGCGGTGTTCGAATAAGCTTCGAGGATTTTCCCGACAACGCCCTCGGGAGTGAGCACCGCCATATTGCGCTGGACACCGTCAACCTCGCCGCGGTCCACATAAACGGTGTGTCCCGCCCCGGTGCCGGAGCCGATGATACGCGCGGAGAGCAGAGAGGCGGCAGGGTGGGCGTCGCGGAAAGCGAGCAGCGCGCCCAGGCGGTCGGCCTCAGCGGCGCGGCTCTCCAGCTGGCCGGTGCGCATCTGCAGATCGCCCAGTTGCTTGCGCAGATCTTCGTTTTCCCGGCGCGCGTGACGCAGGCTGACGTAGTTGTTCCACGCCGCGCCGGCATGCCCGATGCTCCAGGAAGCGGCGCGCTCCAGTGGCGTCAGCGCGGCGACCGCCCACACGCGGATCAGGCGGACTTGGCCGGGACGCCGGATCTGGAGGGCCAACAGGAGAACTTGGGCGAGCAGCGCCGCGGCCAGCAGCACGATCGGCCGCCGCCGGGTGACGATGGTGAGCATCTGTCGTTCGTCGAGCATGGACCCCAGGGTTCGCCGAGCAAAAACAGGAACGACTGGCCGCTAGTCGATGCAAACCTGGCGCAGCAGTTTGAAATCGCTGAGCATTTTTCCGGTGCCGAGCACCACGGAAGCCAGCGGGTCGTCGGCGATGGCTACGGGCAGGCCAGTCTCCTCGCGGATGCGCTTGTCGAGATTCTTGAGCAGCGCGCCGCCGCCGGTGAGCACGATGCCGCGATCGCTGATGTCGGCGGAGAGCTCGGGGGGTGTGCGTTCCAGCGCCACGCGGATGGCGTTGAGGATGGTGGCCACGCAATCGGAGAGCGCCTCGCGGATCTCGCTGTCGTCCACAGTGACGGTGCGCGGCACGCCTTCGATCAGGTTGCGGCCCTTCACTTCCATGGTGATGGGCTTCTCCAGCGGGTAGGCCGAGCCGGTTTCGATCTTGATCTGCTCGGCAGTGCGCTCGCCGACCAGCAGGTTGTACTTGCGCTTGAGGTAGTGCATTACCGCCTCGTCCATTTCGTTGCCGGCCACGCGCACCGAGCGCGAATAGACGATGCCGCTCATGGAGATGACGGCGATGTCCGTGGTGCCGCCGCCGATGTCCACCACCATGTTGCCGCTGGGCTCTTCGATGGGCAGCCCCGCGCCGATGGCCGCGGCCATGGCCTGCTCGACCAGGAACACTTCGCTGGCGCGGGCGCGGTAGGCGGAGTCCTGCACCGCGCGCTTTTCCACCGGCGTGATCTCGCTGGGCACGCCGATGACGATGCGCGGGTGCACCAGCAGGCGGCGGTTGTGGGCCTTCTGGATGAAGTAAGTGAGCATCTTCTCGGTGACTTTGAAGTCGGCGATCACACCGTCCTTCATCGGCTTGATGGCCACCACGTTGCCCGGCGTCCGGCCGAGCATCTCCTTGGCTTCGCGCCCCACCGCCACCACGTCGCCGGAGTTCTTGTTGATGGCCACGATGGAAGGCTCGTTCACGACGATCCCTTTTCCGCGGGCGTACACCAGCGTGTTTGCCGTACCCAGGTCAATGGCCAGGTCAGAAGAAAACAGACTGAACACCGACCGCAAGCTGTAACCGTTTTTGCTCATCTTTCCTCTCTCACAGATTACGGGGTGGCTGGTCCCCGTTGCGGCTTGCCACGGCGGGCCGCGGCCGCGCGTCTAGGGTACTACGATGGGCACGCGCCTGATGGCCGTGCCTCCGCGGCGGTTCTGGCCGATAATCACGATGGTCTGGCTGCCGCGGGACATGGACGGCGTGAAATACTGGAAATGGCCGTCCTTCTCAATCTGTGCCACGGGCTGGCCGTTCACCAGCAGCGTCGCGCCCGGCTCGGTCCTTCCGGTCACTTCCACCACGCTGCCGTGCAATTGCGTCCCTTCCACTTCGAGCAGCATGTCCTCGCTGTGTCCCTGCTCGGCAAGCGTGAACTTGAATGGGTCGCTGGGCTCGCTGGTGCGGTTCTGCGCGTCGTTGGCGCTCACCAGCCAGAAGTAGTCTCCCGCCACCAGCCCGGTGATATCCGTGCTGTTCCCGCTGACCTTTCGTTCGATCAGGACGTGGGAGAACATTGAGTTGGTGCTGATGCGCAGGAGGTAGTGCGTCGCTCCGGGCACCGGCTTCCATTCAAAATGCACCGGGGTCTGTCTGGGGTCGTCCACGATGATGGGGTTGAGGTTCCCTGGCTGCTGCAGATCAGGAGGCGCCAACACCTGGGACTTGGTGACCGCGCCGCCGGGCTTGAACGTGGCGCGCTCGTAACGGCCCAGTTGGACGCTCTCTTCGCCGCGCTTCAATTCGCCGCTGCCGGCGGTAACCGTGATCTCCTGCTGCTTGCTCTCCGGATCGCTGCGTACCGTGGCGCGGCTGTTCTTCTCAATCGAAGCCACGGACTTGTCCTGCGGGAACTTGATCTCCGCCTTGGAGCCGGGCAAATCCCAGGAGGCAGTGGATAGGTCCAGCGCGCCGCTGGTGATGCTGACGCCGACGCGCGTGGGGTGGTTCGGCCCCACGGAGTTTTCTTCCACCATGATGAGCGTGTCGTTTTTCACCGTGTAGGTGGTTCCGTCGGGGAAAGCCAGGCGGGCTACACCGTCCGAACTGGTCTGGATGAGGTCGCCCTTGTCGAGGGTGATCCCATAACTGGCGGTCAACCACTGCACGGAATTCGCCTTCTTTACCTGTACCTTGCCGTCGAGGTTGACGAAGCGCACCTGGGTCAGCGCCGGAGACGCTCCCGAACCGCCGCCGCCCACCGCGTTGGTGGCGCGGCGGATGACCGAACTCACCTGCTGCGGGAAAACCAGATAGAGCGAAGTCATGATGATCACGAAAGCCAGGATCAAGTATACGGCCACGGTCTTGTAGGTCACCGTGGTCCAGTAGATCTCCACGCGCGGGATCTTCGCGGGCCTCGGCCCTTCAGGTTGTCTGACGTCCGTCACTCGACACGAACCTAGCCTGCAAGCTATAGCATAGCGTATCCACCCTTTCAATGGACCCGCCGGGCGGTGACCAAAACGCCAGTGGCACGGCGGGGCGGGGAGTGCAAAGGGCAAAGGGCAAATGGAAGAGGGCAAAGGGGATGGTGGACAGGGGACACGGAACAGGGAACAGGCGACAGGGGAGAGTGCAAAGGGCAAACGGAAAAGGGCAAAGGGGATGAAGGGCGCGGGGCCGCCCGCCCATAGCTGGGTCGGATGATTCATCGGTTCAAGTAGTAGCGGCGCCATTGGATTTGACGAGAGCGGGCCCCTCGGTACGCTCCAGCGCTCCCAGGGTCATTTTGAAGACCCGGTCTGCGAGTTTGGTGGCCTCGGTGGCAATCGAAGGGGCATTGCGGATCTGCTTGAGCGCTTTCTTCTCTTCGGGTGTGTCCTCGTCAAGAAAGCGTTCACGTTTGACATGGGGAAGAGATTGCAGAAGCAGTTGGCAGACGTAGGCGAGGACGGCGGCGTTCCGCATGGGAATGCGGTCGGTGGCCAGAAGGACGAGGAGTTTTCCGAGGACGTGATTTATGGAAACGCCGGTACGGAAATCGTGGATAGGACCGAGAAGATCCACAGCGAGAGCGAGGGGATTGTTGTTCTTCTGGCTCTCTTCGCGGGCATGGTAGGAGCAGAGCGATGGATGGTCAGCGCCACGAAGCGAGCGGCATTGCCGTCCATGCGCGTTGATCTGCTGGCAACGATTCTGAGAATTTGCTTTGGGCATGGTCTAGAGCCTCACGGGAAGTCTGTATTTTGAAGGCACTTGCTAGTCTTGGGTACTACCCCCCCCGGGGTGTTTCTCGTAAGAGTGGCCGGGAAAGGAGTTAGTGTGGGGGGGCTCGTAAGAGTGGCCGCTAAAGGAGATAGGGACAGTGATCAGGGGATAGTGGTTAGTGGATAGGGGATAGCGGGGACCGAGGGTCGAGATCGCGAGCGGCATCGATGCGTCACCTAATTGATGATACCTTACTGGTAATCAAAAGTCAAGGGAAAAGAACGGATTCGGGAGGCGGAAGCAAGGAAAGGACTTATAGGTGGAGAGAATGGGTCTGTTTCAAAGTGGCACAGCCTTTCAGGCTGTGGTGGCTGTGGCAGAGCATGGAAACAGCGCACAGCCTGAAAGGCTGTGCCACTGGCGTCAACCTGATCCTGGGGCACGAGCGGGACCGGAAACCCCACGTTTCCCGACCGTGTCGGGAAAAATGGGCCACCCGGCATTCATCCCGGTTTGCAGCCCTATAATTTCTTCTTAATGCCGCCAAGAGGGGGTTGGAAAATGAAAGGATTGATCGGTTGCCCCAGAATGTTAGTTGGAACAATGGCACTTCCCAACCGGGGGACCCCTGGTGTCAGAAGTCCCGCGAGGGTTTGTCCCATCCTCGAAGCCTTGAGCTGATCGCTAATCCAATCCCATGCTTGTTTGGGTAAATATCCCTGATAAAGATCTCCCATTTCGGTTACCAATAAGAAATCTTGTGGATCCATGAAGGGATGTACTGACTCCGCGATCTCCTGGGGTGACTTCGACGTTGAAATAAGCCAGGTCGAAGCAAGATAGTGCCACCATGGTCCCTGTTGCTTCATGGCTTCGTAAAAGGGAGTGTAATCCCGAATGCTTTTGAGGTCGTAGCTAATGATGAGAATCATTTCTGTTCACCAGATGAGGCAGCGGCTTCGGATGTGATTGCAGGATTGGGGGTCGCAGGCGCGGGTACCTGCGGAGCGTTTATCGCGTCTTGTGCATCCACTGCCAAATTTACAACTTGGCTTTCACCCCCTTGAGTCACAGGCAAGGCTGCGAGGTCGGAGGGTCGCAATTCGAGCCTTTCGTCGCCGACTGGTCCAACTTGTCTTTCTCTGATTCTCTGGATGGTTGACCGGGTAGCGCCCCTCTTTCGGATATATCGAATCCCAAAATAAAGAGTTAAGACGCCCATGACGAGAACCAGGGCAAAGAAACAAGCGTAAATCTTCGGCGACTCAATCGTTGTCAAGACAAGCGCGATAAGAAAGCTCACGCCGATTGAGAGCGTATTCGAGGTAAAGTGAAAATCTTGGCCAACATCCAAGCACTCTCTTTCGATACCGTCCAACTCGTAGGCAGTGACGTCGTACGTATCCAACTGAGAGATAGAATGACGTCTCAAAGTAATTTTGTCGTTGGTGGTCGGCATACCCAACTGATCTAAGCCTACGCTATGAAATCTGGCGTTGTCCACACATCCCTCAACACGTCAAGTCTGAGCCACCCGCCCAGTCGGTGAACTTAGTTGTGAATCGTCAGGTGACCGAAGAACTCGGATTGGAAAATATTTGCGTCTAAGTGGAGGACTTCGAGAACCGCATCATTGACACGTTCTTCATAGCTGGTGCCTACGGCGGACATGCCGCAGCCCGTCTCAATCTTATCGAGAACCTTGGGGAACCACTTCGAGAACTCCTTAAGGGTGGCCTCAGCAGAAGATGAATCCGCCGGGTAACTGAAGTTCCGCCTTCCGAGTAGGAGGGACTTAATGATGACCTGAGCCACGCTGCGGGGGTATTGACCCTCGAACAAAACGTCTCCCGTTCCGTTCCGCACAACAAGCGTCGACTGGCCCATCATAGGATGGCATTCAACTTCCAGTTTCCCGGCTCGGCTGAAATCCAGCGACTCTGTCGTTGAGCCTGAGTCCATGAAGGAGTCAGGAAAGCTTCTTGATTCCAGCAGTGGACGAACTGTTTCTGCAACGCTACGCGCCACTGTCGCAATGTCCACCTGCTGGCCTTTCTTGGTCTGGACATCCTTGTCTTCTGCGACTGTGAGGCGGATCTTCAAAGTTCGGACAAGGTCAGAGTAAAGCCGATCCAATGTGACCCGAGTTCCCATTCTCGATAGGAGCCATTCATCGAGATCTTGAACTTCCTGCGGCGGTCGTTTCGTTGCACTCCAGTCCACCGGCTTAGTTTTCGTCCAGACGGTTTCTGCCAGCGCAATAAGATCATTCTTAGCTGCTGGATCTTTGAGATCGCGGAGGTCAACTGTTCGCAACTCTTGAATCTGGATTGTTGCCAGTTCCAAAGCTCCAGCTCCCATGCTGGCTGCCCCGTAAGATTCAGCCGATAGAGCGAAGAGACTCGACGATAGTAGGGCTGCCAGGTCTTTCCAATCTACGCCTTTCGCTGGCACAAGGTAGTTACATCTTTGATCGACTGCGGCTGGCGTATCGAAGATGAAAGGACTATAGATGCAGTTAAAGGCTTTTCTGAGCCAAATATTCATCTGGTGCAATCGCGCCTTCGGCATATACCAGGTGCCACCCGCGCTGGTCTGAGCTTGCAATGCTTGCTTTATCGTCTGGTGTTTTCCGGTCTGCTTTTTTTCTTTTGCTGGCCTCTTCTCCATCGCTCGGATATAGCGAAGTGCACCTGTGCTGTGAAGATCTCCTTCTTTGTCCTTGCAGTAGAACACCCACTGGACGGGTTTCGCCGTCTGCTTGTACTTGTCAGAATCCAGATCTCCGAGCTGGAAGACAGGCTCCAGGTAACGCTTTTCGATGTGGTATTGCTTTATGACATCGCTGGAAACGTAGAAGAACTGATTCTGCAGCGACTTGAATCCTAGACTGACTTGCGCAATGTCTTCCAGATTGCAGACGCCAAGCTTCACCGCGTTGCTCCGAACAGCTCGAAATAGCTCAGTGGTGCTCTGAGATAAACGGACCAGTTGCGTACGTTGGCTGTCCTACTTTGTAGAGCCGTCCTCTCGGGCTCGGCTGGTATTGTGGTCAGCTGAAAGTCATCGTTCTCGACAGCTCCAGTCTGCATTTCTATTGCATCCGTCAGGTTCTGAACCCTATCCCAGTAACCATCAGTATGGGGAGCCAAGAGCTCTTCAAGTTTCTTCTTGAGCGACACAAATCTTATTATCTCATCCGGATATGTTTTCTCTTCTTCCCTTCGTTCGGCAATGATGAGCACTGTGTTGACGTCGACTTGGGAGAAGAAGGATTCCACTTGAGACGCAATCACCGCGATCAACTGGAAACGGTTAAGCAGCACTCGCTGTAGCGCCGCCCCGAAGTTCGATGTGAGCCAACTAGCGCTAACTACAAAACCTAACCGTCCGCCAGGCTTCATGAACTCCAGCGCTTTATAAATGAAGAACGCGAACAGATCTGTTTTCGCTGCGGCAACGACTCCGTTCCTGCCAGCGGCGGCAAATAGAGTTTGCTTGTATTTGAAGTTCAAATCATCCTGATTCTGTGAACGCAGATACGGAGGGTTTGCGACGATTGCGCTGAACTGCGGAATATCGATGACGACTTTTTCTTGTCCTCCGGCACGGGCCGGAGGGAAGGGAATCTCCTCACCAACGAACCGCTCGAAGAAGTTCCCCGAGATGACCCGAGGGAAGTTGTCAAACGCGGACATGTCCTGACGAAACAGATTGATTGAGGCAAGCTCCGTTGCAAAGGGACTGATGTCGAATCCCCAAACCTTCGACAGCAGCTCTCCATGAGTTTGCGAAGTCTTTTCTCTCAAGTAGTCGTAGGTCCGCATGACGAATGTGCCGCTTCCACAACCAGGATCGAGAACCACTGGATCCTCTGCGTCTACAGCGAATGCCACGAGCAAATCAGCAACTTTGGTTGGCGTATAGAACTGTCCCAGGAGGACCTGTTCCGATCGTGGGATGAGATTCTCAAATACAGCACCCAAGACATCGTCACGCAGGCTGTTCCACTCGTAACGGCTGAGTTCCTGTATCAGCTGGCGAGTGACCGCTTCCGCTGAAGCTGGGAATGGAACCAGATCCTCCAACTCGCTCTCCTTGAACAAAGCCTCATAGTCAAACCGCCGAACGTCATTCCAGAATGGCCGAAGTGCGGACGGAAGGGATGCGGAGCCCGGTATTTCAAGTGGCTTTAGACTCGGCTGTTTTCGCTTAAGAGCAAAGTAAAAGAGTATTTGTCCTATCAGCCTGTAGGCATATTGTCCTGCGATGGCTGCGTCAATGTCCTCCACGAATCCGGCGAAGCCCTGTTCTGCGGCTAGCTCCTTGAGTCTCCTTCGTACATTTCCGCTCTTCTTCGCCCTCGCCGACAACGCAGTGTGTAAGAATGACCGCAACTGCTCAAGCCTGCCTCCTAGTTTGTCCACGAATACTGAAGCCTCAATCTCGACGGTCTGGTCCGACTTAATAGCGAACTTCTCCCAGGCCGTCTCGAAGATGGTAAGTGCATCTGCTTTGAGAGAAAGAGCCTTCTTCGGATCGAGCCAATCATCCACTGTGCTGATAAGCGGATTCATGGCAAACAAATGAACGCGATCGTTGGGTGTGGCAATACCTGCAGCTGGCGTCTTGTAAAGTTCGGCCATCTGCATATTCCAGATGGCAAAGCAGGCAGCTCCCCAGCGAGCGGCTTTCTCTGAGGCATCAGACAACAACCTGGGATCGTTGATCGGTACAGAGGGAGTCTTCAGCTCTATCGTGAGGAAGGCTGAGCCTGCAGCTCGATTCCACCAGATGATGAGATCACTTCTCTTCGGCGTGATCTTGGAAGGTTCCTGGGTTGCCTTGTCGAATCCGAGACCGCGGCGTCGAGCGATTTGATCGTTGATCCATGTCAGCACTTCACCCTGGAACTCCCACTCGTTGGTCTTGTGCTTGGGCATAGGACGTTGGAACTGTAAAGCGAACCAGCAGTAGCCGTCAATCAGGCGGGTGGTCCGCGCTTTGATCTGATGGGGCACCCTCGTTCCATCGCGTCACGGTGAATTGCGAAAGTCGTATTCTCTCTTTATGCCGCGTCGTCAAGAGCGAAGAGCTCTCCGAAGGCAGGGCCACCCGGCTGCAAGTGTAGACCAAGCGGGACGCGTGGTTCTCACCCAATGAATCATTTACACAAGCTATCGAATTTCCGTATGAAAGCTTCTTGAAGCGAAGCATTCGTAGCTAAATCTTGCTCGTACCATCCAACAAATTCTAGCAGCGCGGCCTCGAAATTGTTCCTGTAAACCACCTTCCCCTTCTGCGTGACATGGATGACACTGCCGGGTGTACCTTTCCCCGATATCGTCCAATCATTCTTCGTTCGCGCTTCGTGAAGCAGGCCACACCGAACTCCCTCATAGAAGTCCTGGGCAATCGGGCCGTTGAACTCCTTCGAGAACGGATGCCTCTCGCAGAGAAAGCTCACAAACAGGTCCTTGCTGTTTGAGTATTCGTGCGGACCGAGGCGCTCGCCTTTGCGCGGGTAGCGGTAGCTGAGCCCTCTGACGGTCGATTCAAGGAATTCGATCAAGCTGCATTGAATAGCGACGATTGAGAAGCCTTCGCCTTGATACGTGCTGTGGTCCTGGAGGATTCTGATGGGATTGAAATAACGGAGGGAAAGGCGCGCATGGAAGTAGTCCAGAAACCCCTGTTTCCAAACGTTTGCGTCACCACCGACGACCAGCTTTGGACGAAAGATTCTCCAGTCCTCGCATGTCTTGGAGCCCGCGATCTGGAAGTCACGGGGATCGATCATAGCTTCCCTGCTGGCGTACCTGGAATAAGGGACCTCCGCGACGAACTCTGAGCTAATTCGTGCTCTCCCCGCGAGTCAGCAGTCGAAAGTCCTTCGCGCTGACGTCTTTGGTGGCCTGTACAAACCACGCCCAAGACCTTTTTGGGTCTCGCCCGTAAAAGGCATCCAGGCGAGCTCTTGTACTGGCATCGATTACCACGGGCTTTTCAAGATAAAGATTTACGCTGTCGAGACGCACCAGCCAGGGGTAAAGATCGGGGTGGCGCACCCGCGCGTCCGATTTGCGCTCTGGAGGCGCGACGATTTCCGCATCGGCTAGTACACCATTGCCGGTAGCGTAGAAGCAAATTCGGTCGCCGGTCTTCATGTGTTTCCTTCCCGGCGTCCGCTCCCCGAACGCGTAAAGCTTGTGTTGGCCAACGAGCGTGCCGATGACCTGTTCGGCCCTTTGCTGATCGTCGTCCTTTACCGGAGTTAGCCAGAATGCAACATCGTCGACCCCTGCAGGAGGTGAACTCGCCGGGGGAGCCGATGTGGGCGTGGAGACGGGGACGAACCGCCCTTCTTCAGGGCCCTCCTCGCTTGGCGCCTGCGCAACGACACGCGTGATGAAATCGACAAGAGGGTCGATGGAGGGGCCTGACGGACGCAGCACGGCCAGTATGTCCTCGTGGGTGACATCGTATTCATTCATCATTTCGGCCAGCGAGAGTAGCGACTCGACAGAGGCGACCCGGAGCTGCTGCAGTCTCTTCTCCGCTTTGATGGCGTTCTCAAGCTGGTGGATTTCTGGGTCGGGGCGTCCAACGACGTAAAGGCCGAGTGCGTGATCCCAGTTGGGGATTTTCTTGTCGGAGATTAGCTCGTCCACGTATCCCACCAAAGTGGACGCTTTGACGGCGTAGACTTCCGTCGTCTTTACCTCGATGACAACGTAGAGACCCGTGGGAGATTTCCAGTAACCGTCGAAACCCGCCTGGCCCTGCACCCCGCGATACCGTCCGAAGGTGACCTCGAATCCCAGGAAGTGCCCGATGTAGGTTGCGAAGTCTTGGAGCGCGCGATTATACGGATCGCCGGCTGTCCTGAGACATTCCTCGACATAGTCCCGAATGATGCCGACCTCGCGAATATTTTCCCTGATGTAACGTCTGAATCTTTCGCGGGCGCCGTCCTCGCCGGGGCTGTCGTCGAGTTTGCCCAGGAGCGCGAAGATTTGGCTGAGTGGTGTACTCATGATGTGCCCGCCCTACTGCGAAGCGAGCGGAAATACGACGAGAATACTCGGAGTTCAACTTGCTCGCAATGACTTAACGCGGCCGGGCGAGGAGTGAGAGCTTCGGGGGCTCGGGCCGGTAGGCGACCAGCGCCGCGAGTGTATCTGAGCGGCGATTCCCGACCAACCCCAGCCGGGGGGCACGGCTGTGCCGTGCCCCCACTGACCTGCCCTGACACTCCGCGCAGGTAATCATACGACCTTCTGCGCGCCCGGCCCGTAGTAGACTAGCGCCATGAAAGGCCAACTCAAGGTGTCCAGCCCGGCGGAATACATCGCGAAACTTGAAGAACCGCGCAAGACCGAAATTGCCGCTCTCGACGCGCTGATCCGCAAGACGGCTCCCAAGCTGGAGCCGTTCATTCACATTGGGATTCTTGCTTATGGTCCCTGGCGCTACAAATACGCCACCGGACGGGAAGGCGATTGGTTCCGCATCGGCGTGGCCAGCAATAAAAGTTACATCTCGTTGTATATCTGCGCCTGCGATGACCAGGGTTACATCCCCGAGCGCTACAAAGCAGCACTCCCCAAGGCCAACATCGGCAAGAGTTGCGTGCGTTTCAAGCGTCTGAGCGACCTGGAGCCAACTGCGCTCAAGAAAATGATCCGCGAAGGCGCCCAGGCGCCGGCTAAGACGTAGCGGGCCGCATGCAGGTTCACACGCTCAGCTTGACGGCCCGCCCAGCTAGATGGCGGGCAGGCAGGAGTCGGGAGAGATTCCTCGCTCCGCTCGGAATGACGGCGGGGGAACGCAGGCGGGGTGGGGAAACGTGCACAGCCAGGAGTGGCTGTGCTACTTGGTTCCCGGCGCGAAGTGACCGACGGCCTCAGCACGATTCGCATTGAGCCTCCGCCCGCGCTCCTCTATAATTGTGGGTTTGTAATCATGGCAGCGGTCAGTTTGGGGGGATGTACGCGCAATGTTTGAATTCTTCAAGAAAGAGACGGCAACCCGGTGGGTGCTGGGGCTGATCCTGAGTCTGATCGCGCTGAGCATGGTCACCTACCTGGTGCCCGGGCAGGGCGGCCAGACCGGCAACACCGCCGAAATCCTCGCGGAGGTCGGCGGGCAGGATGTCACTGTGGCCGAGGTGCAGCGGACCCTGGGACGCCTGACCAGCAGCGGGAGGCAAATCCCGCCCCAGCTTCGCGGCCTCTATGCCCGGCAGATCCTCGACCAATTGGTCGACGAGCGGCTGATCGAGATGGAAGCCAAGCGCCTGGGCATCCAGGTGACCGACGAAGAGCGCAGCGAGCGGATCAAGCAGCTGCTGCCGGGATCATTTGCCGGAGGTTCGGTGGCCAGCATGGAAACCTACGCCTCCGAGGTGCAGACCCGCTTCCAGATGTCCGTTCCGGAGTTTGAGGAGCTTCTGCGCAAATCGCTTCTCGAGAACAAAATTCGCCGCCTGGTCACCGACGGCATCAGCGTCGGTCCGGCCGAGGTCGAGGAAGAGTTCCACCGCAAGAACGAAAAAGTGACCCTGGACTACGTGGTGGTGAAGCCCCAGGACCTGGCGGCAAAGGTCGAGGTGAGCGACGCCGACCTGGCCGCGTTTTTCCAGAAGAACAAAGCCCGCTACCAGTTGCCGGAGCGGCGCGCGGTGCGCTACGCGCTGCTGGATAGCGCCCGGGTGCGCCAGTCTCTCCAGCCTGATGAAGCTGCCATCCGCTCCTACTACGACCAGCACATCGATCTCTACCGCCTGCAGAACCGCGTCCACGCCAGCCACATCCTGCTCAAGACCGTCGGGAAGACCGACGCGGAAGTGGAAGAAATCCGCAAAAAGGCGGCCGAGGTCCTGGCTAAGCTGAAGAAGGGCGCCAAGTTCGAAGACCTGGCCAAGCAGTATTCCGAGGACACCAACAACAAGGACAAGGGTGGAGACCTAGGCTGGCTGGTTGGCCAGCAAACCGTGCCGGAGTTTGAGAAAGCGGCTTTCGCCCTGAACAAGGGCGAGACCTCCGACCTGGTCAAGACCGCCTACGGATTCCATATCATTCGCGTCCTGGACAAAGAGATTGCCCGGACGAAGACCGTCGATGAGGTGCGGTCGGAAATCGTTGCCGCCCTGGGCAGCGAACAGGCCGAGCGAAAGACGGCGGACATTGCCGACAAGATGGCCGCCGCGGTGCGCCAGTCGAGCCGGCGCCCCTTGGATGACATCGCCAAGGAATTCGGCCTCACGGTGCGGGACGTTCCGGCAGTCTCCGCAACAGAACCCATCGGCGAGCTGGGAAACACTCCTGACATCCGCGATGTGGTTTTCCGCGCAACTCTAGGCGAGTTGAGCTCGCCCCTGCGCATCGCCCGGGGCTATGTGATCCTGGTGGTCAAAGAAATCCAGCAGGCGCGCCAGGGGACGCTCGAGGAGGTTCGTGGCAAGGTCGAGGGGGACTTCCGCACCGAGAAGTCCATCGAGCTGGCCAGCCAGCGGGCCGAACAGCTTGCTCAGAAGACCAAGGCCGGAGAAGCAATCGGCGCGGCAGCCAAGGGTCTGGGCCTGGAGATGAAGACCAGCCAGCCCCTCACCCGCGCGGACTCCATTCCCGATGCCGGGACTGTCCGCCGCCTGACTGCAGCCTTCACACTTCCGGTCGGGGAGACCTCCCCGGCGATCAACTTGGGGAGCAGTTGGGTGGTTTTCCGCGTCTCCGAACGTCAGGAAGCCCAGTCCGAAGAGCTCGAGAAGCAGCGGGTGGGTATCCACCAGGAGCTCTTGCAGTCAAAACAGCAGCTTGCCTACGAAGCGTTTCGCACCAACCTCAAGGACCGCATGCGGCGGGAGGGCAAGCTGCGGGTGAATGAAGACAACGTAAAGCGCCTCGGTTCCACCATTTAGAGACCGTATCTCTTTGTAAACAAACACCCTAAAGGGAAATGGCTTTCCCGTTGCCTTCCCGTCCCCAATCCGCTAGCCTATTTAGCGGGCTGACGCAGGCACCCTTACCCCAGCCGACCGAGCCAGCCCTCAACGAGGATCCCTATGACGCAGAAGGCCACTCCGAGCCCTGGCAGGAATGAGTACCAGTGCGCCATGGAAATGAATCAGAACGGAAAGTACTGCGTTCGGGTCAAAGTAAGCTTCGGCCGGACTGGCTGGAACCTGCCGCTTTACTTCCTGGCGTCATCATTCGACCGCTCCATAAAAAAGTTGGAGCAGACCCTTCAGTACCTGCAGAAGCGGGAGGAGAGTCTCTGGTTCTGGGGTGCGGACCGCAGTGATGACCCCAATCTGGCCACCGAGTTGCTCGCCGAGGTGGGGTTGAAGCTCGATCGCCGCAGCGAGTTCCCCCGCAAAGCCGCCAGCGTGGTCATCTCGGCGGAAAAACCTGTCCCCGCCTTCCACATCGGCCCGCTGCGCCGGACTCTGGCAGAGTCGGTCACTCCCGCGCGGTTGGCCAGCGACTGAGGCCGCCCAAGCCGCCGACGCGGTTGCTGGCTGTAAGCTTTCCGTAGTTTATTGTTCCCGCAGGATAATCTCGCCGATTCCGACCACGACTTCGTTCAGGGCGACACGATACTTGTAGGAGCCGGGTTTGGCGCCGGCATGCTGAGGACCGCTGCGCAGGCGCATTCCTGCCGGGGCCTGAAAAACATTCGAGGAGAAAGGGCAGCGCTTGGGATCGAATTCCACCTTGACGGTGGCAAAGCTGGAGAGCCATTCCGCCTGGTCACCGGGAGTCAGCACGATTACTTCCGGCCACAGACCGACGAGCACCTGCTTTTCCGCCACGATGCGCTCCCCAATTACAGAGATTCGGGAATCGGCCGCGAAATCCGGCGCAGATTCTTTCAGGGCGACCTTAGCACAGCGCCGGGGGATTTACACCCGCGGTGGACGGCGCAGGCCGAAGTTCCAATTCGTCACCGCCGATGTGCCAAGGAGAGGGATATCGGCTTGACGCAGCCTCCCCCGGCACGTATAGTCACTGGACATCTCCCTTCGTTCGCGGCCTGGAACCGATTTGCGGCCGGGCGGGGGACGCCCCAGTCAAGCAAGTGAAGTGAGGCACTCTTATGGCAAAAAAATACATCCGCCTGCCCAACGGAGAACGCATTCCGCTTCTCCAATCGGCCCCGTTCTTCGCCATTCACGCGGCTTGTTTTGCGGCGTTCCTGACCACCTTCCACTGGTGGTATCCCGTTGTGGCGCTGGCTTTGTACGGTGTGCGCATGTTTTTTGTCACTGCCGGCTACCATCGTTATTTTTCGCATCGCACTTTTAAGACCAGCCGCGTGTTCCAGTTCGTGTTGGCGTTCCTGGCCACGAGTTCGTTGCAGAAGGGCGTTCTGTGGTGGGCCGCGCATCACCGTCACCACCACCGCTTCTCCGACCAGGAGGAGGATATCCATTCGCCGATCCAGGCGGGGTTCTGGTGGGCGCACATGGGATGGATTCTTTCCGACCGCTACAACGAGACCCGCGCGGATCTGATCCCCGATCTGTACCGCTACCCCGAGCTCCGCTGGCTGAACAAATATCACATGGTGCCCGGCGTTACACTGGCGGTGGTCCTGTTCCTGATTGGCGGGTGGGGCATGCTGGTCTGGGGATTCTGCTTCAGCACCGTGCTGTTGTGGCACGGCACCTTCACGGTAAATTCTCTCGCCCACGTTTTCGGACGGCGGCGCTACGCCACACGCGACACCAGCAGGAACAGCCTGATACTCGCCCTGATCACCCTGGGCGAAGGCTGGCACAACAACCACCACCACTACATGGCTTCCGTGCGCCAGGGATTCTTCTGGTGGGAGATTGACGTGACCTATTACTGCCTGAAAATGCTGTCGTGGGTCGGAGTCGTCTGGGACCTGAAGATGCCGCCGCGTGCGCTGCTCCATCCCGCCGGCGCGCATGCCTAAGCTCTAAATCTCTCTAAACTACAACCCCGTCCCGTATCCCCGGCATCTTGCCGGCCTGGGGTGTTTGTGTGCACGGACCAAGGCCGGCAAGATGCCGGCGCTACGCGAAGTCCTCAACTGCGGCGGCGATGTGCCGCGCGGAGATGCCGAACGCATCCATGAGTTCATCGGCCTTGCCGGAATGCGGCACGCCAGTGACGGCCAGCCGACGCGCCGCTTCCACGCGCACTCCCGCCGAAGCCAGTTCGGCGAGCACGGCTTCCCCTAGCCCCCCTTCCGGGTAGTGATCTTCCACGGTGACGATGCGCCCGCCACTCGCGCGCACGTGTTCCCCGAGCGCCTTGCCGTCCAGAGGCTTCACGCAATAGAGGTCAATCACCCGCGCGGCGATTCCTTGGGCGGCGAGCGTGGCATGGGCTTTGAGCGCTTCGTGCAGCGTGATTCCCGCGGCGACAATCGTGGCTCGGTCGTTCGCGCTCTGCCGCAGGACTTTGAAGCCGGGCACCGGAAAAGTTTCCGCCGCGGCGTAGAGCACCGGCGTTTTGGGCCGGGTAGTGCGCAGGTAAGAGATCCCCGGCAGTCGCGCCATGATTTCCGTCAGCCGGTCGGCGGAAACGCCGTCGCAGGGATAGAGCACGGTTGCGCCGGGGATGGCGCGGAACATGGCCAGGTCTTCGAGGCCCATTTGTGATGGCCCATCCTCGCCGATGGAAACGCCGCAGTGCGAGCCGCACAGCTTGATGGTGCTGCGGCTGACCGCGGCCATGCGCACCTGGTCGTAAGCGCGCGA
>JBGPJC010000064.1:0-22726 GCA_041485165.1 Terriglobia bacterium
ACCACCAGGCCGCCTCGCGGATTAGGACCATCACCAGATAAGCCGTGAACAGCGGCAGGCGGAGGTAGAGTCGGCGGTAGATCGCCAAAACGCAAACCAGCGCCTCCAGCGATGTCCCGCCGACCCAGAGGGCGTAATCCAGACTGCTGAGAGGCATGGTCCCCGAAGCGCATCATAGCAGAGACGCCAACGCCACTGCCAGGATCGCTCCTGCGCCCGCCCTATTCTTGCCCGCTCAGGCCAGCTTCGGCCAGGGAGGCGTTGGGCCGCTGCCGTCAGCAAGCAGCGTAATGATCTTTGGCCAAGGAGGCGTAGGGCCGCTGCCGTCGGCAAGCAACGTAGCGGTCTTTGGCCAGGGAGGCGTTGGGCCGCTGCCGTCGGCAAGCAACGTAGCGGTCTTTGGCCAGGGAGGCGTTGGGCCGCTGCCATCGGCGACTATGGCGCCGGGGCGAATTGGCGCGTTGCTTTTGACGTTTGCGGTTGTTAGGATGAGCGACAGGATCGCGAAGACGGTAGCCAGAAGAAAAAGCTTTTTCATCAGCGAGAATCCTCCTGGCCTGAGGCTGACAGGAAACGCTGATTCCCGCGTGCCGTTACTGAAAATGTTCAGGAAACGGAATGCCGTCAGTCAGGCAGGGGATGACCCATGGACACCCTCGAGAGCTACGACCTGAACCGGACGATCATCAAGGACTTCACTTCGCGCTCCCTCGCCGCCATCCCCACCGATTTCGGCCGGCTGCTCTATCTTTCCTCGCTGCGCGACCTGGCATCGGGGCGTTATCTGCACGATGGTCTGCTGGCCATGTATCCTGAGGAGGCCGTCCAGCAGGGGTTGACCTTTTGCCACCAGGAAATCTTCTTCCGTGTTCTGGAAGGGCAGCTCGAGCATCAGGAATGGGACCTGCGTTCCTGCGTTGCGGCCTTGGAGGGGGAATTTTGGGGAAAGCTGGCGCGCTGGAGGGAAACGCAATTCTACCGGTTGCTGGTGCCCGCCGATATCCCGCCGTACCTACGCGAACTCTTCCATGCCCGGGTGGGGGCGCTGCTCGATCTGCTCTTGCAAGAGCGCGCTAGCTTTGAGCGAGACGCATAGCTACAGCCACCACTCGCCCCACGATCTCGGCTTCAGCGGGATACTTGCGCGCTTCCGGAACGTACGCCGACAGCGGATGGGGCTGGAGAATCAGACGGTCGGCCTCCCGCAGGCACCAGGTGCAGCGGTAACCCTGCCGCACATCTACAAAGTAGATGGGCCGCTCGTACTCATTCTTCCAGCCGGTGTTTTCCACCTGCTGGCTGGCGGGGTCAATCAGGAGAAGGCTTCCCGCGCGGATCAGCGGCTCCATCCAGCGGTCTCCCAAGCCCACGTAGGCGTAGCAATAGCGGCGATGACCATTGAGCAGCGCGGCCTCCAGATTCCCCCAGCTCTCCACCATCCGCGTGAGCAGCGCGGACTTGGTGACGTCGAACCCGGGGTCCATGCGCAGCGGCAGCCGCAACACGGTGGGTGGTGCTGCCAGATGGGTGCGCGAGCCGGGGAAGTGCGTGCCGTCGCGGAAATTGTCTTTAAGTGGTATGTCATACCAGGAGAATACTTCCAGCGGGTCGAGGTGATACACCGCGCTCAGACTGTACAGTTTGTGCAGGCTGGGCGTGACCCCGTGGTTTTCGATGTCCGCCAACCGGCTGATGTGAATAATAAACTCCGAACGTCCGCGCTGGCTGGCAAGCTCAAAGGTGGCCTGTTCAACCTCGCGGTAGGTAAGCCCCAGGCGTTCTCTTGCCTGACGTAGGCGGGTACCGGCGATCATTTGACCTCAAGGGAGTTCGGGCCGAACACCGAAAGCGAGTGTCCGTGATTATAGCAAAGAGGACGGGCAGTTCCGAATCCGGAACGCCCCCCGCTTGCTGTAGCGAGGTGAAACAGTGCCACGAATCACCTTTGTTTGTATTGCCCTTATTTGCCTGATGGGAAGCCCAATGGCGCTAGCGGCCGAAAATGGAAAATTCTCAAGCTTCACTGAGCGATTTGTTCACGAACTCCTGGCGCTCGCTCCGGTGGGAGCCAGCGCGGCGGGATACCATCATCACGCCGACGCGCAGACCGGCAAGACCATCCAACTCGACGAGTTGCTTGACGACTATTCGGACGCCGGCCTGCGCAAGCGCGGCGAGCTCCTGGGCGAACTGCGCCGCGAATTAACACGGTTCGCCACGGTCAAGCTGGGCGCCGCCGAGCGGATTGATCTGGAGGTGATGCGCAGCGCGCTGGACGAAGCGCAATTCGATCTGGACATAATCAAGGCCTATGGTCATAACCCCACGGTGTACACCGACCTGCTGGGTTACGCCATCTTCGAGCCCATGGTTCACGAGTACGCGCCGTTGGATGCTGGCCACTGAGCCGCCTAAACCGGGGAAAGGCCGCGCCGAGTAGAGTGCCGGGGCAGATTCGAGTAAAATTGGGAGCATGAACATTCTTCGATCACTTCGCGTCTGGGCGTCCCTCGCCGCGCTTGCGGCTGTTGCGCCTTCGCCCGCCGTTGCGCAGCATGAGGCGGAATTCAAGCGCCTCGCCGCGCAAATCGCCGCAGACCGGCGGTCCGGCGCCGAGGAAAATGCCTCGTTGTTCGAGTATGCCCTGAGCTTGCTGGACAGAATGGTCCTGAGCACGCTAAACGTCCCGGCCATTCCGGACCTGAAGATCATCAATACGCAGTTCGCACTGATGACCGCGCAGCCGCCGGTGGTGGGGCAGGGCTACCAGGTGTTGCGTGTCGGCGGCGTCCCTCCGGTCTATACGCTGGTGGCTAACTTCGGAGTCGGCGGCCCCAGCGCCGTGCGTGTCTACCGGCTCGTTCCAGGGGAAAAGTTCCGGCTGCTGGCGCATATCGACCGTTTCACGCAAAAAGACTTTTTCGACGATTATCTCGAGGTGGTGCCGGTGGAGGCGCCGTCTCCGGTGTTCGTCACTGTCGCCGGGCGCACCGATGAGCTCAAGTCCGGCGCGTTCATCGCCTGGAAAATCACCGGCGAAAAACTCGAGCAAGTGTGGTCCACCGACATCCTGACCAGCTCGAGTTATGAGGCCGCGCCGAACGGGCTGCTGCTCACCTACTGCTCCGATTTTCCCGAAGACCGTCCGAAGGCGTGCCGCAAGACGACGCGCGAGCGATATTCCTGGGACGGCAGAACCTGGCGCCGCGTCGAGCAGACCACGCTCCCCGCGCCGGCGCCGAAGAGCTGACCCCTTGCGCGCCCTGCTCCGCGATTCGGTCAAGTTTCTGCTCTTCGAAGTTGGTGCGGGCTATTACGCCAAGAAACTGGCCAGCGGCCCGGAGGCCGACCTGCGCCGCCAGTTCGCGGAGTTCCTCGCTCCCGCGCCCGGCGCCCGTGTCCTGGACGTCGGCTGTGGCCCGGGACATCTGGCCCGGGACTTGGCGCGCCGCGGCTGCCGCGTGACGGCGACGGACCGGGCGGTGCGGCTGCTGGGAATCGCGCGGCGCCTGGCCCGCGACGAGCGCCTGCCGATTTCCTTCCGGCGCGTGCCCGGCTGGCGCCAGCCGTTTCCCGATTGCGCCTTCGACGTGGTCCTGGCCACCACGGTGCTTTACTGGGTGGAGCGGCCGGAAGCGGTGCTGCGGGAGATGGTGCGCGTGGCGCGTCCCGGCGCTACCGTGGCCACGCTGGACCCGCACGCTTCCATGAGCGCAGCGGGGATGCGCGCCTACTGCGCGCGGCGCAGCCTCAGCCGCAAGGATACGGACAAGCTGGTGGCCTGGGCGCGGGCTTCAAAGAGCTCTTCTTGCCGCGATGAAGCCGGCCTGCAGCGGTTTCTGCTCGATGCCGGACTCCAATCGCTGGTTCTGGAACGCCGCATGGACGGCATGGTGTGGTTCGCGCGCGGCCGCGTGCCGGAGAAGCGATCACCAAACGGCAAAGGCCAGGAATCTTTTCCCGCGTTTCCCGCGTCGAAATAAGCATGCGCATGAAAATGTACCCGGCAGCACTGGTCTCCACGCTCTTCCTGCTGGGGGTCTCGCTCGCCGCGGCGCAGTCAGATGGCCCTTCCGGGCAGCCGCCTCCAGTCAATGCCCCCAGCGCGGAATTCCTGCGCGCGGCCGACGAGGTGCTCGCCGACATGAGCGCCCTGCTCTCGCTCCCGGTGAAATCCCCGCTGAAGAAGACCATGCGCACGCGCGAGGAGATCCGCGCCTACGTGCTGCGCGAGTTCAAGGAAGACAAGCGTCCCGAAAAACGATATGCCGACCAGCGCGCCCTGGAGAAGTTCGGGCTGATCCCCAAGGGATTCGCGCTCGAACCCTTCATGGTGGATCTGCTCACCGAGCAGATTGCCGGGCTGTACGACCCCAAGAGCCGCGAGTTCTTTATCGCCGATTGGATCGCGCCCGCTGACCAGCGCGCGATCATGTCGCACGAGCTGACCCACGCGCTCCAGGACCAGTATTTCGATCTCGACAAGTGGTCGGAGGGAGCCAAGGAGAATGACGACGCTGATCTGGCGCGCCATGCGGTGGTGGAAGGCTCGGCCTTCGTGGCCATGATGGATTGGATGTTCCGCGAACAGAAACTCAGCGTGCGCGCCATGCCCGATCTGGGGCCGATTCTGGACAAGCAAATTGCCGGTGATTTCGATAAATCTCCGCAGTTTTCCAAGGCGCCGCCGTTCCTGCGCAAGGTGCTGCTGTTTCCATATCTCTCCGGCGCCGTATTTTCCCAGCGCGTCCTCCAGGCCAACACCGGCTGGGCGGACTTCTCCAAGGTCTTCGCCAATCCGCCGGTCTCTTCCCAGCAGATTCTCCATCCGGAGATCTATCTGCGCGGTGACGCGCCCAAGCCGGTGGTGTTGCCCAATCTGGCCGGGGTCATCCCGCCGGGCTGGAAAAAGCTCGACGAGAACGTCAACGGCGAATTCTTCCTCCATGCCGTCCTCGAGCAGTTTGCCGGCGCCGCGCGCGCCGATAGTCTGGCCCCGGCCTGGGCGGGCGACCGCTACGCGCTCTACGAGCATGAGAAAACCAAGCGGCTGCTGCTGGTCTACCGCCTGCATCTCGACAGCTCTGCGGGCGCAGCGCGTATGTTCGGCGGGTTAAGCGAAGCGCTGGAGGGAATCCACGAGACGCGGCGCGATCTTTTCCGCCGCCCGAATTATTTCCAGTTCGACACCGACGACGGCGGAGTGTTCCTGCGCTGCGTGAATGAGGAATGCCTGCTTGTGGATGGGACCACGCGGGAAGTTTTCGATGGTGTCATCCGCGCCATGGGCTGGAGCGCGGCGCCTGCCGTTCCGGACAAGAGCAAGAAAGAAGAGATCGCACAAATCCGCCGGAGCGCGCCGCCAGCCTTCTAGCGATCCGTGGATCGACGAAATAACTGCGCTACAGCAACGCACCACGCCAGGCGCCGTGGCGCCGCCGTGCCGGCGGCCTTGTCGTCTAAGTGCGAATTAGCGCCGCACAGACGCACGATCCCTGCGCGGAAAAAGGGATAGCCCGAAGCGCGTCACCGTCGGGCAGGCTAGTTTGCAACTAAAGGGCGAACGCGGCGCAGGGTACCGCATCGGGAGGCTAGGATGCGTCCTAGCGGGGAATTCCTCGATACCATTAAGTCAGGAATCGCAGACGAGAACCGCGTTCTTCGTTCCGATCCTGCTAGCCGGCACGAAGTGCTGATGGCGGTCGCATCGATAAACACAAGGCCACTTGTGAGAAGTCATTCGGCAAAACTTCCTCGCGCCCTATTCTGGTTCGCAGGGGGCTTGTCCGATTCATTAACGCTGATACCCGATGGCAATTGGCCCGCGCTGAGGCTCGCAGCTTCGTAATTCTTTCCAAGTCGGTGACGACTTACAACTTTCAGCGCGCCACCGGCGCATCCGTATACTGGATCCCCTATCTGTTCAACAATGAATATAGCAGCAGGCCGCTAATCCCGATCGAAAACATGCCGGCGACAATGAACTCCCATGACCTTTCCATTGAGACGCGCGCCAACATTCTTATTCCGTGCTTGGGAAAAACGAGGTAGATAAAACTTTTTAGCACCAAGCCCCACCCCATTAACGTAAGTACAATCGGCAAGCCATGCCAGACGTTGTGGAAGGAGACGATCAGAACGCCCAACGGAAAATGAAGAAGCGCATTTAGGAAACTGCCGGCTGCACCCTTATCGTGCATATCGATGAAGAATTGCGCCCAGACGCGAGGTTGAAGAATGTGGGATACGCCGGTAACAAAGAAGCAGATGATTGCAAGCTTCGTGACCGCTATTTCCATACTTCAGTCCTCAACTCTTATTCTCATGGCGACTAGCGCATAACTCTTGTTTGAGCCGGCCCGCCTAAGCCGTCATCGTGAGCGTCCCAAGACTAGGCACGCCCAGGATTGCGGCCTGGAAAAGTTCTCATTATACGGCCCATATCATTAATCAGGGCGGGTGGCCCAGCTTGGTTCCTTGTTCAGAAAATTCTTCGGGTGCCCAATCCCCGCCGCGAAGCTAGGGCGGGGTGTCAGGCTCTCTCCCACTAGAAGAATTTAAACTTAGCTTAATCATTTTTCCGAGGGACTGGTCCTCCGGTCATTCTGGCTTTCTCACGCCGATTCTTCAGCCGCGAGCTGCTCTCTTCCGCCGCCCGGTGACTCTTGCCACGAGAAAGAAACGGAGAGATCCTTCGTCCGCCTAGGCGGACTCAGGATGACAGCGCTTCAATCGGGATGACAGCCGTGCGCCCGGGATACCGGCCGAGAGGGAATGAGGGGCGGGATAAACCCACCCTTACGATGCCCCAGAAAGAGCTCGGCGAGGCTTCGAATCGGGCAGGAGTAAGGCGCTAACGAGGACATTCGTATCGAAAACGCAGCGCAACTATGCGCCCTTCAAGAGGGAGTCCAACATCTCCGGTGTGAGTCCCCAAGCCTTCGCCTTGCTTCCGACCTCATCGAGAACTTGCTGTAGCGATGGGTATTCGCCGGCAGCCAGCTCACGAAGCCAAAGGCTCAACAAGGCCTGGATCTTCCGCTTCGCTTCGGGAGCGGCGGAGTTGTACGCTCGCGCGGTCTGCGGGTCGAGCGGGATGGTAATCGTCGGGTTCACCACGGCTTTGACCTCCCATCATTCTACGGCAAAAATGCACTGGTCGCCACAGCCTGGTGACTCCGGTCACGTCGTAGGGGTGGCTTTACGCCGCCCTCACGCTGCCACGGGCGGGATAAACCCGCCCCTACGATGCCACTGAGAACCCGACGTTGTAGAGCCGGCCAGTGTGTGGCGGGGGCGCCCCAACGGTGGAGGGGCTGGTTCTCCGCTCATTCCGACTTTCTCACGGCGATTCTTCAGCCGCGAGCTGCGCTGTTCCGCCGCCACAGCCAGTACACCAGCAACACCAGCGCCGCGACCAAGCTAGCTATCGAGAGCCGGCGCATCAGGAATTTCGCAGAGTGCCAGCGCTCACCCAGGAAATATCCCAGGGAGATAAAGCTCGTCGACCACAACAATGCGCCACTGTATGCGAACGCGGCGAATTTGTGCGGCTCGTATTGGGCGGTCCCGGCAACATACGCGGTGAGGTGGCGGACGCCGGGCACGTAGTAGCCGAAAGTGAGCGACCAGCCGCCGATGCGCTCGAACCAGTTGTGCACCTTTTGTACCTTGGCTTCATCAATGCGCAGGAATCGTCCGAAGCGGTGCACCAGGTAGAGCCCCAGCGTGCGGCCCAGGACAAAGCTCAGGGTGATGCCGCAGGCGCTGCCGAGAAATGCGCAGCTCAGCGCGGGGATCAGATGGAGGCGTTGCCGGAATACCAGGTAGCCTACGAATGTCAGCAGAAATTCATCCGGCACCGGCAAGCCCACAATGCCCAGGACGAGAAGAGAGAAGATGCCTACGTAGGCGTATTCGCTGATCCAGTAGAGGACGAAGTGTTCCAGCATGGCGTTGCGCCTTGCGCGCCGTCATCTGCCGGCGGCAAGTGCGCTTCACTCTGCGGGAAGCGCTGGGGAAGTGTCAAGCCGGTGGAGCGGAACGGCGAAGGACCAGCATGGTCAGGTCATCGCTGCGCTGAGTTCCCGCCGAGAATGACTTCACGCCGTCAATGCACGCTGCGGCCAGCCCCTGCGGATCGAGCGACCGGCTCGCGCCGGCCAGATCCGCCAGCCGCCGCACCCCGAATTCCTTCTGTGCGGCATCGCGCATCTCCGTGACCCCGTCGGTGTAGAGCAGCAAGCTCTCCCCCGGCTCCAGACGCAACCTGCGCACCTCGTAGCGGGAGTCGCAGAACATTCCCAGGGGGAATCCCGTGGATTCCAGGTGGGCCACGCCCCCGCGCCCCACGTGCAGCGCAGGGAGATGTCCGGCGCTGGCCAGCTCGATTTCGCCGGAGCGCGCCGCTTCCCCGCAGACCAGCGTGGCGTATTGTCCGGAAATTCCGCTCGCGCAGAAAATGTTGTTGGCGATTTCCACCAGGCGCTCGAGAGGCTGGTCCACACGGATCAAGCTGCGGAACATGGCGTGGAGCTGGTTCATGCGCATGGACGCGGCCACGCCTTTTCCGGAAACATCCCCCAGAAGGAAAAAAAAGCCTCCCGAATCTCCTTCGCACGCGATCAGGTCACAATAATCGCCGCTGACCGCTCCGGCCGGCTCGTAGCGGTAGTGCGCCTGCCAACCACCGATGCACAAATCTTGCGCGGGCAACAGGGCCTTCTGCACGCGGGCAGCGAGCTCCAGGTCATCGGAAAGCGCCTGTTGCTGGCGTGCGTCGAGGTGGTCGAGACAGAATCGCGCCAAAGGGTCGGCGATCAGCCGGTCCTTCTCGACGGATTCATGGCACACAGCGCACTGGCCGAAGCTCCCCTGCTCGAGGCGGTCGAGCGCCGCATCCACCTCCTGCGTCAAGCGAGCGAGCTCGGCGGCCGGCCCGGTGCGCGCCACGACCACCGCCAGCCTTTCCCGGCGTTCGAGCAACTGTTCACGGAAAAACTCATTGCCTGCGTTGGCCATGACCATGCCCCCTACCCTGCCACGGACTGTTTTCCGCGGCTATCCGCTTCTTGCTGCTACTTCTTAGAGTTGCCGGCCTCCCCGATGGGTACACCGCCGTGTAGATCGAAAAGCTTTCGACGCGAACGCGCCGTGCGCGCGGACACTCGCTCCAAGCGGTGTTGCAGCCGCGCGCGCATCCGCCGGTACCGCGCGGGCTCCAGACTGCCCTCCTGCCAGGCGCGGCGGAGAGCCTCGAGGGCTTCGCCGAGTAATTCCTCTGCGCGCTGCGGCGCGCGGGCGTGGTGTTCGTAATAGATGGCCAGTTGCTCGTAAGCGTCCAAACCGTCGCGCGTGCCGCCGAGGATTTCCGCCCACAGCGACGTGGCGCGATCGTAGTCCCGCTCGCGCTTGGCCAGCGCCGCCAGCTCGCGCCGCGCGGCGCGGTCGGCTTCAGCGGGCAGACCGGCTTCCAGCGCCCGCTCGTAGAGCCTGCGCGCTGGTGCGGTTTGGCCGCGGCGGTGGAGCAGGCGCGAAAGGCCGTAAAGTTCCAGCGCGTCGCCATCGGCTTCCTCGGGCGCGGAGAGCAGGGCAAGCACGCGCGCCGCCAGCGCCGCCAGGCCGCGCAGGTCCCAGCGGTTGTGGCGCAAGACCTGCACCAGCGGCCCCGGCGCCCCGCCGCGAAGATATTCGAAATAAGCCTGGGGGATGAGCGCTCCAGGGATATCGCCGGAGCGGTCCCAATCGAGCCGGCCAAGCGCGCCGCGCTCCAGCTCGGCGAGGCGCACCGAGCCAAGCTTCAGCCGCCAGAGCTGCCGCGAGGGATGGAGCAGGTCGAGGTGCGCGATGGGAGTTTGCGCGGCGATGCGGCGGGTCATGCGGTAGCGCGTCTCGAGCAGCGGCCAGTCAAAACAGCGGCCGTTGAAGGTGACCAGGACACGCCGCTCGCTCATGCGCTCGGCCAGTGCCGTCAGGACGGCATGCTCTTCGCTATAGTCGCGCATGAAAAGCTGTTCGACTTGCAATCCGCCGGCATCGACCCACGCCAGTCCAACCAGGAATGCGTATGTGCCGGTGCCCCCTGCCAGGCCGGTGGTCTCGGTGTCGAGGAAGAGCCATTGTTCCGGGTCGGCGGCCTGTGGCGGGGCATCGGGCGCGAGCAGCGCCAGCGCTGCGGGGCTTACGGCGGGCAGCGCCGGCTCGGAGTGCCACTGGCGGATCAGCAGGTGTTCGCCGTAGGCGGTCTGCTGCGTGGTGGCTCCGAGCATTTCCTCGAGCAGCCCGGCTGACGCAGGTAGATCATT
Organism: Terriglobia bacterium; assembly: GCA_041485165.1. Taxonomy (GTDB): domain Bacteria; phylum Acidobacteriota; class Terriglobia; order Acidiferrales; family UBA7541; genus JAAFGT01. Next base: position 10,305 of record JBGPJC010000064.1, read on the forward strand.
GGAGACGCTTTGGCGCGCGGCTTCGATCGGGCGGACCGGGCGGAGTGCGCTGAGCCGCGAGAGGCGGTTGGAAAGCAGTTCGCTCACGCGCAGAGTTTCTCCAGGATGGCGAGAGCGGCTTGCGTGGTGTGCTCGCCGGTATCGCCCGCAGGACCCACGCACGAAGGGCATCCTTGCTTGCAGGTGCAGGACTCGATCAGCTCGCGCGTGCGTTGCAGCAGAAGGCGATGCGCGCGATGGAGCGGTTCGGAGAAGCCGATGCCGCCAGGATAGGCGTCGTAGAGATAGAGGTTGGGCTCGTAAAACTCTTTCACGGTTTTTTCATCAACCGCGGTGCTGGAGATTTCAGCTTCCGGCGGCGACGCGGGAGCAGCAGCGGCGCCGTCCGGTGCGGGCGGCCGTTCGCCAATGGCGGTTCCAATGTCGCGGCGGTCACACATCAACAGGAGCGTAGCCATGGACTCCAGCGCGTGGAGCAGGCCGAACATCCCGCTCTGGCGTTCGGAAATGGAGAAGGGCAGCGATTCCACCAGCGCGCGCTCCAGGGTGATCCAGAACGAGGTGGTATGCATCTCGTTTTCGGGCAGCTCGAGTTGGCCGGCGCCGATATTTTCGTTGGTGAAGAATTTGATCTTCTTGAAGCCCACCACCTGTGAGCGCACCAGCACGTCTCCGTGGCAGGAGCGCGCGGGACCTGGCGCCGGCTCGTCGGCCGCCACTTCCAGCACGCGCACTTGCGTGTAGCGGATGGCGTCGGTGTAGTAGTCCACATCCACCGGCGTGACGTAGGCCTTGCGCTGGTCAAAGTCGAGGCGGTCCACGTGATACTGCAAGCCCTGGTGAAGATAAATGGCTTTGGGGTGCACGGTGGTCAGCGCGCTGGTGAAGTCCACCTCGCCGATTACTTCCGGCGCGCCTTCGTCCCCCGCGGTGGTGTCAATGATGATGAAGTTGTCCGAGGTCACCGAGCGCAGGCTGACCGTGTCAGCCGGGTAGGCTTCCTGGGTCCAATGCCAGTGGCCGCCGCTGCGGTGCAGGTATCCGGCCTGCGCGAGCTGTTCACACAGCAGGGGGAGATCCACGGCGCCAAAGTTTTCTTGCGGTGAGAGCGGAAGCTCGAAGGCAGCGCACTTCAGGTGGTTGAGCAGGATCTCGAGGTTGTCGGGCTGGATGTAAGCGCTCTCCGGCGGGCTGGAGAAAAAATAATCCGGATTGCGGACGATGAATTGGTCGAGCGGCGAAGAAGAAGCCACCAGCACCGCGCAAGAGCTGCCGGTGCGGCGTCCGGCGCGCCCGGCGCGCTGCCAGGTCGAGGCGATAGTACCGGGATAGCCCGCCAGAATGACGGCGTCGAGCGAGCCGACGTCAATGCCCAATTCGAGCGCATTGGTGGTCACCACACCGCGGATGGCGCCGTCGCGCAGACCGCGCTCGATTTCGCGGCGCTCCCCCGGCAAATACCCCCCGCGATAACCGCGCACCGGCTCGGCTTTGCCGACCGCAGGCGGGTAAGCGCGCTGCAGGTAAGTGAGCAGCAGTTCGGTGTTCAGGCGGCTGTTGGCAAAGACCATGGTTTGCATCCCGCGCCGCAGGAATTCATCGGCCACGCGTGTGGCTTCACCGATGTAGCTGCGGCGGATGCCGAGAAAGCGGTTCACCACCGGCGGGTTGTAGAGCACGAAGAATTTCTCGGCAGCGGGCGAGCCGTTGTTGTCGGCGACTTCGACCTTGGATTCGATCAGGCGCTCGGCCAACTCGCCGGGGTTGGCGATGGTCGCCGAAGAACACAGGAAGACGGGATCGGAGCCGTAGAACCGCGCAATGCGCCGCAGACGCCGCAGCACATTTGCCAGATGGCTGCCGAAAACGCCGCGGTAGGTGTGCAGCTCGTCGAGGACGATGTAGCGCAGGTTCTCGAACAGCCGCGTCCATTTGGTGTGGTGCGGCAGGATGCCGGTGTGCAGCATGTCCGGGTTGGTCAGCACGATGTGCCCGCGTTCGCGGATGGCGCGGCGCGCGTCAGCCGGCGTGTCGCCATCGTAAGTGAACACGCCGAAAGGTTGGCCGTTGCCCTGATCCAGGCGCTTGTTCAGGTCGTAAAGTTCAGCGAGCTGGTCCTGCGCCAGGGCCTTGGTGGGGAAGAGGTAGAGCGCGCGCGTGTCCGGATTCTCGAGGACGGCGTTGATCACCGGCAGGTTGTAGCAAAGCGTCTTGCCCGAAGCTGTGGGCGTGACCACCACGACGTTGCGTCCTTCGCGCACGCACTCCGCGGCGGTGGCTTGATGCGTGTAAAGCTGGGTGATGCCCTTCGCGCCATAGGCGGCGGCGAGGCCGGGATGCACCCACTCCGGCATGGGCACGCATTGCGCCACGCGCGCAGGGATGTGGCGCACATCGGTGATGACCTCGCCCCGCCCCGCGGGGTCGCGCGCGGCGAGCTGTTCCAGAGCCTCGCGCACAGCTTCGATGGTGCCCGCAGGTCGCACAGCCAGGGATTCGTACATTGCAACTCCTTCGCTTTTTATTCGCTAAGGCTAGCATGGCGCCGCGCCGCAGGCAACCCCCGGCTTGACAGCGGAGTGTCTGGGCCGCTATAGATGCATGCATGGCCAATAGCTATCTGCTTTTTGATTTTGGCGGGAACGAGGAAGCGGCACAGCAAGCCCGCCAACGCGTCGAGGGCTGGAAGCAGGCATTCCGCCTGAGCAAGAAGATGGAGTTGAAGTTCGAGCGCAAAGCCGCGGAAAAAGACGGCGAAGCGCCGCAGCTCCGCCTGCTGGTGCGTCTCGACTTTTCCGATCACGAGCGGCTCTCGCTCCATCGCTGGCTCAAGCGCATCCCCAGCGAGGCGCCGTTTCGCGGTCTTCCCCTGGAGGTGGTGCGCCATGGCGATGAGGCTGCGGCCAAGACCGCCGCGCTATTCGACGCGCTGGACTAGGTGCGCCGGGATTCTAAGGGAATGCGAAAGCCACGGGCATGGCCCGGCTCTTCTACTACGGTGGCACCTTCTTCGCCGCGGCTGCGCGGTGTGCTAAGCTTTGATCCTCTTCGCGGTACTCTGCCGGGATGCGGCGTGTGAACACGAGGTGATGCAGGATGGCCGTACAGGCGCGCACCAAAGCGGCGCTGCACGATGAGACCAAGTATCACGGGCTGGATCGGGAATCCCTGATCCGCATCTACCGCTGGATGTATCTTTCGCGCCGCCTGGACGACCGCGAAATCCAGCTCAAGCGGCAAAACAAAATCTTTTTTCAGATCAGCGGAGCAGGACACGAAGCGGTTTCTGTGGCCGCGGCCCTGGCGCTGAAGCCCTCCTATGACTGGTTCTTTCCGTATTACCGCGACCGCGCCCTCTGCCTGGCTCTGGGGCTAACGCCTTACGAGATGTTGCTGCAAGGGGTGGGGGCGAAGGATGACCCCAGTTCGGGCGGCCGGCAGATGCCCTCGCATTGGGGCCACCCGGGTTTGAACATCGTCTCGCAGTCCTCGGCCACCGGAACGCAGTTCCTCCCCGCGGTGGGCGCGGCGGAAGCCGGAATTTATTACCAGCAATTCTCCAAGGCCTTGGAGCAAGCGCAGGCGGCGCCGCTCGGCCAGCATGTGCGCCATCAGGCGGACGAAGTGGTCTACTGCTCGGCGGGTGACGGCAGCACCAGCGAGGGAGAGTTTTTCGAGGCGCTCAATACCGCGTGCTGCAGAAAGCTTCCGGTGTTCTTCGTCATCCAGGACAACAAGTACGCCATCTCCGTTCCCATCGAGGTACAGACGGCCGGGGGCAGCATCTCCCGCCTGGTGTCTTCGTATCCCAACTTATTGGTCCAGGAATGCGACGGCACTGACCCGTTGGAAAGCTACGCGGCCTGCCAGCGCGCCGTGGCCTATTGCCGCGGGCGGCGCGGCCCGGCGTTGCTCCACGCCCACGTGATCCGGCCTTATTCCCATTCGCTTTCCGACGATGAAAGGCTCTACCGCCCGGAAGAAGAGCGCAGCGAAGACGCGCGGCGCGATCCGCTGCCGAAGTTCAGCCTTTTCCTGGTGCGGCAGGGTTTGCTCGACGAACGGGGCCTCGAGCGGCTGGAGAAAGAGGTGGATGCAGAAGTGCGCGCCGCCGGTGACCGCGCGCTCGCGGCGGAATTGCCGGCCGCGGGCTCCGCGGCGATGTGGGTCTATTCGCCGGATGTGGACCCGGCCTCCGCCCGGTTCGAATCCCAGGCGCACTTTTCCGGCGAGCCGAAGACCATGGTCGAATCCGTTTCACTGACCCTGCTGGACGAGATGGCGCGGGACGAGCGCATCGTCGTGTTCGGCGAAGACGTGGCCGATTGCAGCCGCGAGCAGAACCTGGAGAAGGTGAAAGGCAAAGGTGGAGTGTTCAAGGCCACCGCCAACCTGCAGCGGCGTTTCGGCTCGCGCCGCGTCTACAATTCGCCGCTGGCTGAGGCCAACATTATCGGCCGCGCCATCGGCCAGGCGCTGCGCGGGCTAAAGCCGGTGGTCGAGATCCAGTTTTTCGATTACATCTGGCCGGCGATGATGCAGTTGCGGGACGAGATGGCCGTCCTGCGGTGGCGCTCGGGCGGCAATTTCAAATGCCCGGTGGTGGCGCGTGTGGCCATTGGCGGGTATCTGACCGGCGGCGGGCCGTACCACAGCCAGTGCGGCGAAGTGATCTTCGCGCACATCCCCGGTTTGCGCGTGGTCATGCCGTCCACGGCTCTGGACCTGTGCGGACTGTTGCGCACGGCAGTGCGCTCGGACGACCCAGTGATGTTTCTCGAACACAAACACCTGTACCGCCAGCCGTACAACCGCACGCCGTATCCCGGGCCGGAGTTCACCATTCCCTTCGGCAAAGCGCGCGTGGCGCGGGAGGGGCGGGACGTTACGGTGATTACCTACGGCGCGGTGGTGCGCCGCGCGGAAGTGGCAGCCGCCGAACTCGAGCGCGAGGGCGTCTCGGTAGAAGTGCTCGACCTGCGCACGCTCAGTCCATACGACTGGGAGGCCATCGCCGCCTCGGTGCGCAAGACCAGCCGCGTGCTGGTGGCCTATGAAGATTGCCGCTCGTGGGGCTATGGGGCGGAAATCGCCGCGCGTGTCTCCGACGAGCTGTTTGAGGACCTCGATGCCCCGGTGCGCCGCGTGGCCGCCCAGGACACCTTCGTCGCTTATCAACCCCACCTCGAGGACGAAATCCTGCCGCAGACGGCCGACATCGCGCGCGCTCTCCGCGAGCTACTGGCTTTTTAGTCCGCGCGCTCGACCCGTCGCCGGGGGAACTTCTTGCGCGCGTCTGCGTATTAGAGATATAGAGAGATAGACGAGTTACGGAGCGAGGCCGCCAGGCGGACTCGGAGCGGAAGGACATGTACTGTACAAGCTGCGGAAAAGAGATCGCCGACCATTCGAACTTTTGTTACCTGTGCGGCGCGCATCTTGCTGCTGCTGCGGCCCAACCCGCGGCGGGCAGTGGGCCCCGGCGTTTGTACCGCTCGGCCACGAATAAGAAGCTGGGCGGGGTCTGCGGCGGCCTGGCGGAATATCTCGGCGCCGACGCATCCATCGTGCGTTTCGTGGTTCTACTCCTGTCCATTTTCACCGGCGTAGGATTCATCGCTTACCTGGTGGCCTGGATGGTGATGCCTCTGGGTCCGGACATGCCCAACGCGGAGCCACCGCCAGGGAGGCGTCTTCGAAGATCGGTAACCGACCGGAAAATCGGCGGCGTCTGCGGGGGTGTGGCGATTTTCCTGGGGCTGGATCCCAGCATCGTGCGCCTGGTGTGGGTGCTGACGTGTTTTGTGGGTGGCGGCGGGCTGATCGCCTACCTGGTCGCCTGGATCATCTTGCCCCAAGAAGAGCCGCAGCACGCCGGGATTCCAGCGACTTCCTGAGTTCCACCATCAACCCCCGCTGTTCAGACTCTTCGATGTCTTAGCCGAGGGCAAAATCCCCCGACAAGCATCATCTGGCCGCCTCCGCGTAATTTTTAGGAACCTGTAAGACTCCGGATTCGCTTCCGCCGCCGCGGTCGAGCGCCGCCGGTAGTGTAGAATCGAACCGCGGGAAGAGTGGACGAGGTGTCCGTGCCCAGCGACATCCACACCATCGGCATCACTACCGGCGGCGGTGACTGCTCCGGCCTGAATGGCGTAATCCGCGCGGTGGTGCGGACGGCAATCAACGATTACGCCTGGCGCGTGTTGGGAATCACCAACGGTTTCGACGGCCTGATCTGGCCGGAGCGCTCCATCGAGCTGAGCAACGATTCCGTTCGCGGCATCCTGCCGCGTGGCGGCACCATTATCGGCACCACCAATCGGGGCAATCCTTTCGCCTACGAAATGGAAGAAGACGGAAAGCCTGCGACACGCGATTTTTCCGCGCAATGCCTCGAAAACATGAAGCGCCTCCGCCTCGACGCGCTGGTGGTGATCGGCGGCGACGGCACTCTGGCCATCGCCAACCAGTTCTTCCACATGGGCATGAAAGTGGTCGGCGTCCCCAAGACCATTGACAATGACCTCTCCGCCACCGACGTCACCTTCGGCTTCGATACCGCCCTGCACGCCGCCACCGACGCCATCGACCGCCTGCAAACCACCGCCGAGAGCCACAACCGCGTGATGGTGGTGGAGGTAATGGGCCGCGACGCCGGATGGATCGCCCTGCACGCGGGCATCGCCGGCGCCGTGCACGTCATCCTGATACCGGAAATCCCTTTTACCATCGAGAATGTTTGCGCAGCCATCCGCCGCCGGGAAAGCTCGGGGCGCAAGTTCACCCTGGTGGTGGTGGCTGAAGGGGTGCGCATGCCCGAAAAAGACGCCCTGGGGAAACCGTTTCCCGCCTCAAAGATGACCAACCCCGCTGTGCCCATCGGCATTGCCATCCGCGAGGCCACGGGCAAGGACGTGCGCGTGACCACTCTGGGCCACGTCCAGCGCGGCGGTTCGCCCAGCCCGTTCGACCGCGTCCTGGCCACGCGATTCGGCGTGGCCGCCTCCGACCTGATCGCTCGCGGCGAATTTGGCCGCATGGTTTGCCTGCGCGGAACAAAGATCGAGTCCGTGCCCATCGCTGAAGCCATCGGCGTTTACAATCGCGTGGACCCCACCTGTGACAAGGTCCGCGCCGCGCGCGCCGTGGGCATTTCTTTCGGTGATGTGGGGTAGTGTGGTCACAAGAGGGAAGCCATCGAGCATGAGCAGGCCAGATTGAAACAGCGCATGGTGATCGCGGTTCTTTGTGTCGTGGTGCTGGCCGGAGCCGGCATGTTCTGGCGCATGCGTCACGCTGGTCCTCCGGAGGGCGAACCGGCCTATGTGGGTGAACGCAGCTTGACGCTGTGGAGCCGCCTGGCGCAGGTCCGCGAGCCGGTGGCTTCACTGCACTATGGTGACCGCGTAGCCGTCGTGGACCACAAGAACGAGCAGGTCCAGGTGCGCACCGCCGCTGGTGCCCTCGGCTGGACGGAGCAGCGCTACCTGCTCGACGCGGCGCTGTGGAGCCGCGGCGCCACGCTGCGCGAGCAGGCCCGCGGGCTGCCGGTGCAGGCCCGCGCGCGCACGCGCGTGCAGACCAACTTGCGGGTCGAAGCCGGGCGCGCCGCTCCGCGTCTCTACCAGTTCGGCCGGGGCGTCACGGTGGAAATTCTCCAGCGTGCCGTGGTCGAATTTTCTTCCGGTGGGGAAGAACCGGCGCCGGGAAATGTTCGCGGTGCCGCCGGCACGAACGAAGGACGTGGGCCGCAGCAACCGGAGGTCAAGAAAGAAGACTGGGTGCTGGTCCGCGGCGAGGCCGAAGGCGCGGGAGAAATTGCCGGATGGGTCGTGCGGCGCTTTCTCGACCTGGAGATTCCGCTCGAGCTGGCCGATTACGCTTCCGGCTTTCATTTCGTCGCCTGGTTCGAGTTGAACCGCGTGCCGGCGGGCGTGGCCGGGGAAAAGCCGCAGTTCCTTGCCGCGGGCGTGCAAGGCGGCGAGGGACAGCCGTGTGACTTCACTCTCTTCCGCGTGTTCACGTGGGGAGCGGAGCGCAGGCGCTATGAGACGGCCTACGTCGAGAGCAATTTCTGCGCGCGTTTCCCCATCCGCGTCGAGCCGGCGATGGCGACCGGCGCGGATCCGCGCTTCTCCTTTACCGCGACAGGGAAAAAAGGCACGGAGCAGCGCCACTACGTGATGCACCAGACCAGCGTCCGCCGCTTGCGGGAGTCCGACCGCGCGCGGAAGCCCGCGGGGAGCCAGCGGCGATGATCCTGCGCCGGGGAAAATTTCGCCGGCTGCGGCGGCAGTTCTGCCGAGTCGCCCGCGCTGCGGGGCACCGCTGTCTCCTCGCCGGGCTCCTGACGCTCGCTGCCATCTCGGGCGGATGCGCGCAACCGCAGGCGGCGCTGCCCCCGCCGCAGAAGCCGCCGGTAGAATTCCTTGGGGCCTGGGGTAAGCACGGCAGTGAGCCCGGCCAGCTCGACGCGCCGGTGGCGCTGGCCACCGACTCGTTCGGCATGGCCTATCTCGCTGATGGCGGCAGCCGCTTGATTCAGAAATTCAGCTCCGCAGGACACCCGCTGCTCTCCTTCCAGTATTCTTCCTTGCGGACGCCTTCGGCCCTGGCGCTCGATTCGGGTGGCGCGATTTACGCCGCGGACCTCACTGCCCACCGCGTCTTCATCTTTTCTCCAGTGGGCGATTTCCTGCGGTCGCAGAGCCGCACGGGAACGACCGATCTCCGCTCGCCGCTGGCCCTGGCCGTCGATGCCGACGGCAACCTTTTTGTTGTGGACAGCCAGCGGAATGAAGTAGCCATGTTTGACGCCCGCGGCCGCCTCAGGAAGTTTTGGGGCAAGCGAGGAGAGCGTCCGGGAGAATTTCGCGGACCTTCCGGCATCGCTCTGGGACCTGACGGCTCTCTGTATGTCTCCGACACGCTGAACGCCCGAGTGCAGAAGTTTACGCGCGATGGCGGCTTCGTCGCCGCCTGGACGGGCGCGCCTCCCGCGGGCCCACCGCTCAAATCTCCGGGGAGTATCGCCGCAGGCGATTCCTTTGTCGTTGCTTTCGATCCGCTCCCTCCGCGCCTGTTTTTCTGGACGCCGGGCGGCGAACTGCGCCTCGTGGAGGATGTCAGCGCCCAGATGGCTGTTCCAAACGGCAGCGCTCCCCGCGCCATCGTGGCGCTGGCCGGGAAGGACGATCTGCTGCTCCTCGATGCCGTGGCCGCGCGCGTGCTGCGATTCCGGGTCCGTTTCTGACGTGGTGTTTGCAAACCGCCTGCGCCCTGTGGAACTATGGGGGCGGAATTTTTTGCCGAAGAAAGAGGGAGTGAGATGTTGCTGAAACAGATTGGCGAAACCGCCGGGGAGATCTGGTCCTTGCTGGGAGAAAAGGGACCGCTCAGCCTCCCGGCGCTCAAGCGTCAAGTCAAGGCGCCGCCTGAGGTCGTGCTGATGGCTCTGGGGTGGCTGGCGCGCGAAGACAAACTCGAGGTCGAGCGCAAAGGGCGCGTACAATTCCTGCGCCTGAAGTAGAGAGTTTTTCGCTGCATCGCATTTGGCCGGGCGAGGAGGCTTGATGGCCCTGTTGCTCAACGAGGCCGATGTCCGCGGCATACTGACCATGCCCATGGCGCTCGACGCCGTGGAAGAAATTTTCCGCCGCCTCGCCGACGCCCGGGCCATTGTGCATTCCCGCCGGCGCCTCTCGCTGCCCGACAAGGCCTACCTGCATTACATGGCCGGCGCGGACGTGGCCGGCGGCTATTGCGGGTTGAAAATCTACAGCAGCGTGCGCGGCGCTCTGCGGTTCGTCGTGCCGCTGTTCCGCTCGGCGACCGGCAAGCTCGTCGCGTTGATCGAGGCCGACTATCTCGGCCAGATGCGCACCGGCGCGGCCAGCGGCGTGGCCACCAAGTACATGGCTCGCCCGGAAGCCCGCGCGGTAGGCATCATCGGAACTGGGCTGCAGGCGCGCACGCAGCTCGAGGCCGTGATCGCGGTCCGCACCATCGAGGTGATCCGCGCCTTTGGCCGCGACCCTGAGCGCCGCGTCAAATTCGCCCGGGAGATGACCGAGCGGCTGGGGGTGCGCGTCGAGCCGGTGGCCTCCGCGCAAGAGGCGGTGCGCGATGCCGACATCGTGGTCACCGCCACCACCTCGTCCAAGCCGGTGGTCGAAGGAGCCTGGATAGCCCCCGGCGCGCATGTCAACGCCATCGGCGCCAATTTCCCGCAGAAGCGCGAGCTCGACGAGGATGCCGTGCGCCGTTGCGGCTTGATCGCCGTGGACTCGCGCGAACAGTCGCGCAGCGAGGCGGGAGACCTGATCGCTGTCCTGGGCGACGACCCGGGGCGCTGGGAAGCGGTGCGCGAACTCTCCGACATCGTAGCCTCGCATCTGGCCGGCCGCACCCACACCCACCAGATCACTCTGTTCAAGTCCAATGGCGTGGCCGTCGAAGATGTCGCCGTTGCCGCGCGAATCTTTGAATACGCCGAACAGCACGGAATCGGCCAGCATGTCGCGTTTGGAGAGGATTAACTCGTCCTCGTCCCTCACCTGTATTTCCCCTTACAGCAGCCCGCAGGCCTTTGAGTGAGGATGCGCAGTATCGCGACTTCCTAAAGGGGCAGGCTAAGAATGCAAAGTCACCTTTTAGTTTTATGGATATGCCGGTGAAGGAACCTTTGGATTTCAAAACACATCTACGAAACGATCTAAATAGGGACCAGCGTATTGTTGCGCAGGGAGATGCGTTGCTGGTGCCAGCAGGAGGGGGGTCGGAGGATCGCCTGATCCCGGATGGAGCGACCTATTTCCTAGTCGATCTGCCCAGTTTTTCCGACTCCCTTGACTACGTACATATGGGTCTGCGCAGGAGTCTTGCCTTTCCCGAAGCAAAAGCCGGCCAGGTGGCAGCCGCACAGGGCGCATTCGCCCACACACTGGGCACACTGCACCTCCCACACGCCCGGCTCCAGGCGAATGCACGGCACGTGCTTCTTGCATTCATCACAGTAGAAGTAGTCAACCTTTGGCTGGAGCTCTTCGAGCGCCATTGGCCCTCCCTCATCCACCAGACTGCCTACCAGGATTCCTCTTTCCCGCTGGACTTCACCAGAAAATTGCCCTGAAGCTTGGAGTGGTCCGGGCTGCACACTTGCCAGCATAGGAACAACAGCTCGCCCGGCCGGTTTGCGTCGAACGCCACCTCGACCGTGTGTCCCGCCTGTACTTCCACAGGCCCGACGTGCAGCACGGGGATGGCGAAACTGTGAAGCACATCCACACTGTGCAGCAAGACAACTACGTGGTCTCCTTGGTTCAGCAGGATCCTCTCCGTGCGGGTTGGCTTCCGCCACCAGTAGTTGTAACCGACGATCTCTTCCTCCGTCCAGATGCCGTCGTTGGCAATGGCTGTCAAGGTGATGATTTTTGTTCCCGGCGGGTAGCGGTGCGGCACCACCCCGGTGCGCCAGTGCCAGAGTCCGAGCGGAACAGCCACGAGGATCAAGACTACGGCGAAAATTCCGAAAGCTTCTTTCCAGTTCGTAGAGCGCATCATGGCGTCACCCGATAAAGAGCTTCAGAAAAAGCAGAGTCACGCCCAGCAGCAGAACTGTGGGCGGAATCATGCTGCGAAAAAGTTGCGTCGGATCTTTGAAGATTTGGCGCCCCACTTTGTGCAAGCCCAACATTCCGAAGTAGAAGCCGGCCAAAAGGATGGGGACTTGGGCGAAAGGTACCCACTCCGGCCAGAGTGGTTTCCAGGGAAAGTCCGCGGTGCCAAACAAGTTCATTCCCCAGCCAAGCGGGTCGGACGCCACGGAAATGATATACGAGCCGTTGACCATGATCAGGGGCACGCTGAAAGCGATCCAGGCCAGCAAGCCCATGGGGACCAGCATGTAGGCATATTTCAAAAAGAGTTCCTTGGTGGTAATCGTCTCAGCCCCCGCATACCATTTCGCCAGACGAATGGCGAGATAGTACAGCGCAGGGAAAATGACCAGCGCCAGGAGCGCCTGGCCCAACGCGAATGCGCCAAAGCCGCCCCAATTGCGCTTTTCCGAGACATTGGCCCAGTCCTTCAACCATCCCCAGGGACCAAGCAGCACGACCGAATAACTAAAGGCCAGCATCAGCATGATGCTGGCCTTCCAGACTTCATCGTAGCCGCGCAGAATCACATCGCTGGTTGCAAATGGCCGAAGGTATAACGAGATATTGTCGTGGGGGCAACTCTTGACGCATTCAAAGCACAGGCCGCAGTAGTTGTTTCGGTCCAGCTTGCCCATATAGACGTTCCAGGGACACGCCCACCCCTTGTCGCTGCCGCGGATGCAGGATTTAGTCGTGCACTTCAGGCAGACGTCCTTGTCAGCGGAGCGGAGCTCCACTGTGGAGGTCATCGCGTAAAGG
>JBGPJC010000065.1:0-22530 GCA_041485165.1 Terriglobia bacterium
GGAAGCAGGGTTGAGAGAGAGCGCGATGGCGTTCATGGCGAAATCGCGGCGGCGAAGATCGTCGGTGACCGTGGCCCAACGGTACTCGGGCTTTGCGCCGGGGCGCTCGTAGACGTCTTCCCGGGCCGCGGCCAGCGATCCGTCCACTTCGCCGTGGAAAACCAGCTCAACGTGGCGCCGCGTCTCGTCCTCTTCGACGATGCGCGCCCCGCCTTTCTCCAGCTCGCGCGCCACGCGCAGCGGGTTGCCTTCGATGACGAAATCCAGGTCACGGATGGGCGCGCCGGAGATGATATCGCGCACCGCACCGCCGGCGAGATACACGTTGACCCCTTGCGCTTGCGCCAGCTCCTGAACGCGCAACAGCACCGCGCGCTGTTCGGCTGAAAGCCTGCTTTCCAGTAAAAACATGTAATCGGGCATGCGCCCTCCTTCCGCTCGTGCCTAGGCCCTGGGGTGATGTTCCTTGTAAATCTTCCGCAATCGCTCCTGCGTAACATGGGTATAGATCTGCGTGGTGGAGATGTCCGCGTGGCCCAGCATCATCTGCACGGAGCGCAGGTCGGCGCCACCCTCCAGCAGGTGGGTGGCAAAGCTGTGACGCAGCTTGTGCGGGCTCAGGCCGGGTGGCAGACCGGCGCGCCGTCCGTACGCCTTGAGCATCTTCCAGAAGCCGACCCGGCTCAACTTGCTGCCGCGGCGGCTGAGAAAAAGAAACGGTGATGTGCGGCCGCGAAGGATGGCCGGCCGCGTCTCGGCCAGGTAGCGCCGCACCGCTGCCAGGGCCTTGCGCCCCACCGGCACCAGGCGTTCCTTGTTTCCCTTTCCTATGCAGCGGGCACAGCCCATGCTCATGTCCAACTCGTTGAGCCGCAGGCTGACCAGCTCGGAAACGCGCAGCCCCGTGCTGTACAGCACCTCGATCATGGCCAGGTCGCGGATACCCAGCGGCGTGGCCAGGTCCGGCGCGGCCAGCAGGCGCTCCACCTGCTCGGGGGTGAGATACCCCGGCAATTTCTTCCACACCCGCGGAGACTCGAGGTTGAGGGTCGGGTCTTCGCGTATCCAATCCTCGGCCAGGGCGAAACGGAAAAACACCCGCAGGGTAACCAGATGCCGCGAGACCGTCCGGCTGCTGACCTTGCTGCGGTAGAGCGAGGAGAGAAAATCGAGAACATCGTCGCGGTCTACTTCCGAAACCGCGCGGTCGCGAGTTTTGAGAAATACCCGCAGCTTGGCCAGATCCTGGCCGTAGGCGGCCAGTGTGTTCGCCGCCAGGCCTTTCTCCACCTGGGAATGTTGCAGGAACGCTCGGATTTCCGCTTCCAACGCTTCTCCTCACTCCACCCCGATATCGCCGGGGGACTTTGCTCGCCTGGCCACTCCCCATACTTCTTCGACTTCCGGGCAATGCAGAAACCAGCTTATGGCGATATAGGCCGCCGTGGCGGCGGTGATCATCAGAATGAACACCATGAGCTGGGGGAAGAAATGCACATAAGTATCGAACCGCGAGTAGTAGAGCATGGCCCAGCAGAGTAATCCCATGGCCGCCGAGGAAACCGAGATCTTGAAGAGCGAATGGAGCAGGGCGAAGGTCCCCAGGCGCCCGAAGCGCTGCCGGAATATGAAGAAGAGCATGACGAAATTAAAGTAGGCGGCAATGGAAGTAGCCAGCGCCGGACCTCCATTCTGAAAAGTGCGGAAGAGGGATTTCAAGAAGAAAGCGTTGAGGACGAAATTCACCACCAGAGCGTACGCGGCCACTTTTACCGGGGTGCGCGTGTCCTGCGTGGAGTAAAAAGCCGGAACGATAAGCTTGATGGCCGCAAAGGCCGGAAGTCCCAGGGCGTAATAGAGCAGCGCGCGCGCGGTGAGGTCGGTCGAAGAGGCCACGAATTTGCCGTGCTCGAACAGGACGCGGATGATGGGCACGCGCAGGATCACCAGGCCGACGGTGGCGGGCACGGTGATGTAGGAAACGATGCGCAACGAAAAGCCAAACGTTTTCTTCAACGCGTCGTAGTCGTGCGCTGCGGCCTGGCGGGACATCATCGGCAGGATGGCCGTGGCCACAGCGATCGCGTAGCCTCCCAGAACCAGCTCCATCACCCGGTCGGCCACGTACAGCGAGGTAACGCTTCCGGAAGGCATCTTGGCCGCGGTGGCAAACATGGTGTCCACAAAAAAGTTCACCTGGTAAATCCCAATGCCGAAAAAGCCGGGAATCATCAGGCGTCCCACCGCCCGGATCCCCGGGTGGCGAATCGAAAAACCGAAGCGAAAGCGCATGCCCTTCTTCACCAGCGCCGGAATCTGCACCAAGAGCTGCAGAGCGCCGCCGATCACCACTCCGGCTGCCAACGCCTTGGCGGGGTTGTTGAACTGCCGCCAAACCAACCCCGTCGAGCAGGTGATGATGGAAATGTTGAGCAGGATCGGAGTCGAGGCGGGGAGCCCGAAAACGTGAAAACAGTTTAAGATTGCCATGGCCAGAGCGGCCAGGCCGATGAAGAAAATGTAGGGGAAAATCAGGCGATTCAATTCCACCGCCTGGTCCCACTTCTGCGGGGCATGGCCGAAAAAGGTAAAGTAATGGATCACCTGCGGAGAGAAGACCATCCCCAGGACAGTCAGGCATGCCAGGATGACGGCCAGTGTCCAGAAAAGACGGTTGGCGAAGTCCCAGACCTCCTCCCGTGACTTGTCGGCCAGGTAGGTTGTAAATACCGGGATGAACGACGCAGTCATCGAACCTTCGCCGACCAGGCGGCGCAGCATGTTGGGGATGCGGTATGCTAGAACAAATGAATCGGCGGCTAAGGAAGTGCCCAGCAGCAGAGTAATCCGCTGGTCGCGCACGTAACCGAAGACACGGCTGACGATGGTGATGACAGTGATAAGCGAGGCAGACTTGAGAATCTGTTTCTTATCTGTCAAAAGGAAGCGGCCCCGCAGGTAACCACCATGTTTTCAGAGGGTTACCGCAAAAGAATGGCAAAGTCTAGCAGGATTCTCGCATTTTTGCAATAATTCCTTCCGCGGACTGCCTGCGGTGGCCTTAACTCTGTGAAAAATCGAGATACAGCGCCTTCACACAAGAAGGTCATCATCCAGACATTTTCCGGTGAGCCGGTTCGTGGCTACCTGAATCCCGCCAAACTCGGTCTGGAAGAAACCATCGAGCTGCTGACCGTTGACGGCGAGCGGCAGTCCCTATCCCTCGAAACGATTAAAGCGATCTATCTCGTCCGCGAGTTCACCGACAACTTCGAGCCGGAGCGCAAGGCGTTCCTGAGCCGGCCAAAGCTTGACGGGTTGTGGGTGCGGCTGAAGTTCCGCGACCTGGACGTGCTCGAAGGAATCGTCGCCAATAACCTGCTTTCCTTGCTCGACCACGGTGTACAGATCACTCCCCCCGATCTGCACGGGCAAACCATGCGCATGTTTGTTCCGCGGACGGCGCTGGAGGAGCTGACCGTTCTCGGCGTTGTCGGCATCGCTCGGCGAACACCGCGCCGTGCCGCGGCCGCGGCAGCCGCCCAACCCACACTCTTCAGCGAATAAATACCTCCTCCTGGCGGGAAGTGCTTGGCCAATGACGTGCCCCGCCTGGTGTACAGTGAAACCTCTGAAGAATCAGACAGACTGCTTCCAGCCGAGGAAAACCATGAAACTTGCAGAGATTGCGCAACGGCTCGAGTGCCGGCTCGACGGTGATGGGAATATCGAGATCACCGGGGTCGGAGGAATCGAACAAGCCGGCCCCGGCCAATTGACATTTCTATCCAACCCGCGATACCGCCGGGCAGTGGGTACCACGCGCGCGTCGGCGATTGTGTGCGCCGCCGATTCGGGACCAATGCCGCTGGCGGCGCTGCGCTCGGCTAACCCCTATCTGGATTTCGCGCGGGCCATCGAGTTGTTTCACCAGCCGTTGCGGTACGCTCCGGGCATTCATCCCACAGCGGTTATTGCCGCCAGCGCCCGTCTGGGGCCCGGCTGTCATGTGGGGCCCTATTGTTTTGTGGACGAGGAAGCCGTGATCGGAGCCCATGGCGTCCTGCACAGCTTCGTCAGCGTCTACCGTGAAGCGCGCATCGGCGACGATTTTTTCGCCCACTCGCACTGCATAATTCGGGAAGCCTGCCAGATTGGCAACCGCGTGCTGTTGCAAAACGGCGTCGTGGTCGGGGCCGATGGTTTTGGGTTTGCCCGTCGCGGCGACGGACGCTGGCACAAGATGCGCCAGACCGGCCCTGCGGTGATCGAGGACGATGTCGAAATTCAGGCCAATGCCTGCGTGGACCGGGCCACTGTAGGAGAAACGCGCGTCCGCCGCGGCGCGAAGATCGACAACCTAGTGCAAGTGGGCCATGCCTCGACAGTAGGAGAAGACGCGCTGCTCTGCGCCCAGGCGGGCTTGGCGGGCACCACGGTGGTTGGCAACCGCTGCATTCTTGCCGGGCAGGTGGGCGCCGCGGGGCACCTGACCATAGGCGACGGCGCGGTCATCACCGCGCAAAGCGGCGTACCCAATGATGTCCCTGCCGGAGCTTCCTATTCCGGCTACCCGGCGATGGACACGAAGGAATGGCGCAAATGCATGGCCGCGCTGCAGCGCCTGCCCGAATTGCTCAAGAACGTTCGCGCCATCGAAGAGCGTCTCGAGCAGATGCCGAAATTCTGAGCGCCGTCTTTACGCCGGCCTAAGCAGGCTGCTGTTCCGGCGGCAGCGCCGAACACACCACATCGCGGACGCGGCTGGTCAGCGCATGCCGCTTCTCGATAGCCGAACCCTCCGTGGCAATGGGCGGGTGAAACACAACGCGGACTTCTCCCGGCAGGACCAGGGATTTTCCTCGCGGCATAAGACGCTGCGTGCCGATGACCGACACGGGAACAATCGGCACCCCCGTCTGGATCGCCAAAAGGATGCTGCCACTCTTGAAGCGCATCAGGCGGCCATCCGGGCTGCGCGTGCCTTCGGGAAATACCAGATAGGACATCCCCTCGCGCATATAGCGCTTGGCCAGCTCCACACTGGCCATGGCCGCGCTGCGATCGCTGCGATCCACGGGGATGAACCGGGCCAAGCGCAGCGCCGTGCCCAAGACGGGCACACGAAAAACTTCCTTCTTGGCTAGAAGCGCGACGCGGCGAGGGATTACGCACACCACCGCGGGAGGGTCCAGGTTGCTCACGTGGTTGGCGACGAACAGACAGACTCCGGAGGGGATGTTTTCAAGCCCCTCGGTCCGGACGCGCACGCCGCTCAGCCGGAGCGCCAGAGCCGCGGCTCCAACACCCATGCGATTCATCTCCTCGGCAGAACCGGTCAGCAGGCTGTAAAGGATGAAGAGCGGCCCGGCGATCAGGATGACCGCTGCCAGCAGCAAAAACGCGCAAAGCGTTCCGGTAATGCCGCGAAATGTCTGGATCAACACACTCGCTCCACGATTTCAGGCGGGCGGAGGGGGAGCAGGCGAAACCCCCGGGCGGCCCGTCTGCGTAACGCCTTCCAGCAGACCTCGCCGGATGCGCCGCGCCTTTTCGCCGGCCTTGCCGTCCTCGCGGATCGAATAGGTATTCTCTTCACGTTTCCCGAGAGGAAAACTGACCTCACGCACTTCGCCACCGTGGCGCAAGCGGAGGTGGATATTCTCACCTGGCCGGTGTCCGGCCAGCCAGTCGTTGACGTTGATCGGAAATAGAGCGCGGTTGAGCGTTTCGATTTCGTCGCCGGGACGCACGCCGGCCTTTTCCGCCGAACTGCCGGATGCGACGTTGCTGACTATGGTGAGGAGCGTGCCGTCCCGGCCGACCGTGCTGACGTAGAAGCCGAATTCGGCGGCGACGCGTACGCTGATGCGCAACTCGAGCCCCGCGCGCGACAGGTAGTCCTGCATGGGCAGCTCGTCCGTGCTGGAGACATAGCGCCGGAAGAATTCTTCGAGCGTGCCACGGTGCGCAGACCCGGTGAGGTTCGCCGCGGCGGCGAGGAGGTCCGCGGGGTCGCGGTAATACCTGCCCTGCTTGGCGAAATCGCGGTTGAGGTTTCGCATCAGGTCGTCGAGGCCGGCGGTGTTGTCAGTGAGGTCGCGAAGCAGGATGTCGAGCAGGATGCCGAGGAGCTGGCCCTTGTTGTAGTAGGAAATGCTGAAGCTGCCCCGCCGATAGGAGGGATATCTATCGAACCAGGCGTTCATGCTGGCCTCTTCGGCGCTCTGCCAGCGGCGCGCGGGACGCGATTCCAGGTCCGCGATCTGCGCGGCGAGGTCGGCGTAGAAATTATCGCGGCTCCACAGGCCGGTGCGGACCAGGGTGTAGGCGCCGAACGTGCTGGTTACGCCTTCAGCAAACCACAGCGCGGTGGTGGGCTGCTCGGCGAGGAAATTAACCGGCTCGAGACTCTGCGGCCGAATGCGTTTTATGTTCCATAGATGAAAGAATTCATGCGCCGTGACCGCCGCGGGATCTCCCCCGGCTTCCAGGACGATGGCCGTCGAATTGGCATGTTCCATCCCGCTTCCAGCGCCTCCTCCCAGGCCAAAGTGATAAATGAACAGGTAGGAGCGGAACGGGGTGTCGCGCATCAGGCCGGTCTGGTAAATGACAACGCGGCGCACCACGTCCGCCAGCCGGTCGCGCGACCACACCCTCGGCCCGCCTCGGTCTTCTGCCGCGTGAACCAGGACGCGCACCTTGGCCGCGCCGCTCTCGACGGACAATTCTTCAAACGCGCCGACTTCAACAGGCGCATCCACAAGGTCATCATATCCCGCGGCGGCGAAAGAATTGCCGCCCGAGGAATCAAGCGCCGTTCCCACGCGCCACCCGGCGGGTAGATCGGCGAATTCGACGCGGACTTCTTCCCCGCGACGCGAGGGGACGTAGAAAAGAATCGTGGCCAGGTTCAGGAACGCGTGGCTGGAGTTGATTTCAGAGCTGAACGGCCCGGGCTCATCCCAGTAGACGTAATAATCCACGGCCACATTTCCCCGGCCGGAGATAAGCCAGGTGTGGGTCTCCGTCTTCGCCAGTGCCACTGGATTCCCCTGATCGTCAGTAGCGCGGACACGCGTGACGCGATAGGCGAAGTCGCGGACCTGATACAGCGCGTACCAGGTTGGCAGGGTGACGCGCAGAGGGGCTTCGGCGGCGGGGACGGTCATGGTCACATGGGCCAGGTTCTGGTCCCGCTGAGCAAGAGAGATGCGGTAACTGATGCTTGCCCCAGCGGGCGAAACGACGGATAGAAATGTGAAAATGCCGAGCAACGCGGCAAGGCGGCAACCCCGCACCGATCGCCGCAACAGAGAACTCTCCACGCTTGCAGCCCCTTCCAGACCGCTCGCGCTGGCCACCGCCGGAATCAACGCGCGAGAGAACGAGGAGTATACACTGAGAGTTGACACCGACTGCGGAGGTGTGGTGGAGCAAAGCTGGTGGATGAAAGTGGTCAGCCTGCGCTGCCCCCTTCGCGTTCGACGACCTCACAGTTGCGGCCCACCTCGCTGCAGCGAGCAACCAGACGCCTCTGCTGCTCGTGGTTCACCTCGGCCTCGAACTCGAGGCTGAAATCCTGACCGATCCGCAAAACTTGAAACCGCTGCATGTGCACCTTGATCGCGGCCAGCGTCTCCTGAAAGCCGGCCATGGCCTTCTCCAGATCACTGACAGTAAAGCGGAAAAGCATCACTCGGGTCTTGAGCCCGAAGTAGCCTTCCGCCCAGCCCAGCAGAATCAGGGCCAGCAGGATGATCAACACGGTGAGGACCGACACTTCGTAGACACCGGCGCCGACCCCCATACCCACACCGGCCATGACGAAGATCACCGAGGCGGTAGTCAGGCCAACCACCGTGCCGCGGTCGCGGATGATCGCGCCGGCCCCCAGAAAGCCGATCCCGGGAATGAGGTTGGAGACGATACGCACGGTGTTGGGGTCGCCAAGGCGCTGGGCGACGACTTGAGAAAGCATGGTGAACAGCGCAGAGCCCATGCAGATGAACATGCTGGTGCGGATGCCCGCCGGTTTGCGGTTTATCTGGCGCTCGAGGCCTACCACCCCTCCGAGCAGGGCGGCAAGGCACAAACGAAAAAGGATGGTTTGCGTCTCGGTCATGTGCATGCTTTTCCCCCTGCGCGGCGCGCACCCTGGAATTGCTGGGGATTGTACTACAGGGGCCAGGGCAGCCGTCGCGGGGCCTGCCATTAACTTTCTGCGAGGACCAGGTTTGTATCATGTGGAGTACGGGCTGCATGCATTTGGATATTGCAGATACTACAGATTGAAGTGCGTAAGCTTCTTGAACTGGCGGGCCCGGGCATGAATCTCCGGGCGCTTGAGGTGGCGAAGGCGTTCGAGGCCGAAATGTTCGACGGCAAAGCTGCCCATCACTGAACCGTACACCATGGCCTTGCGCAGCGAAGCGGAGTTGACGCGCCCGGCGGCGGCGAGCGAGCCCATAAAGCCGCCGGCAAAACTGTCGCCCGCGCCGGTGGGATCGTGCACTTTGTCCAACGGCATCGCTGGGACGGAGAAGACGGATTTGCCCTCGACCAGCAGCGCGCCATGTTCTCCGCGCTTGATGACCAGCATCTTCGGACCCATGGCGCGGATGGCGCTGCCGGCGCGGAGCAGGTTGTACTCGCCGGAAAGTTGCCGGGCTTCTGCGTCGTTGATCATCAGGATGTCCACATCGCGAAGGAGCTCGCGCAGCTCGGCGTTGCTGCCTTCGATCCAGTAGTTCATGGTGTCCAGAGCCACAATCTTCGGCCGTGCGCCCATTTGCTGGAGGACGCTGCGTTGTAGCGCTGGTTGGATGTTGGCGAGAAAAACGAACGGCGACTTGCGGTAGATTTCAGGAAGCTTAGGCTGAAAATCGGCAAAGACGTTCAGGTCGGTGCGCAGAGTTGTCCGGTCGTTCATGTCCGGCGAATAACGCCCGGCCCAAAAAAACGTCAGCCCCTTGACGCGTTCGAGCCCGGCGGTGTCGATGCGGCGGCCGCGGAAAATGGCGGCGTCCTGATGGGTAAAGTCTTCGCCCACCACGCCCACCAGGCGCACGGGAACAAAGTAGCTCGCCGCCACGGCAAAGTAGGTCGCTGCGCCGCCGATCATACGATCTACTTTCCCGTGCGGGGTCTCCACGGCGTCGAAAGCCACAGATCCAACCACCAGAAGGGTCATGTGCAGCTCTCTCCCTTTACCTTAGATATTTCCCGGCGATCGGAGCCAGGCGCTTGCGCGTGGCCGCGGGAACCAGCCGGTGATCGGTGACGATGGCATGGGCCAGCGCCTGGCCGCACTTGCAGGTGACACCGGCAGGCAGTGCGCGCACCGCCTCGCGCACCACGCGCTGTGCGTTGGCGGCGTTTTGAACCAGGCACTCGATCACCTGAGCCGCGGTTACGGAACCGTGCTCCGGGTGCCAGCAATCGTAATCGGTGATCATGGCCACGGTGGCGTAGCAAATCTCCGCTTCGCGCGCCAGGCGGGCCTCGGTGACGTTGGTCATGCCGATGACATCGAATCGCAATTGGCGATAGACGTGCGATTCCGCCAGGGTCGAGAACTGCGGGCCTTCGATGCAAACGTAGGTGCCGCCGGCGTGCGCAATCACCCCAGCGCGGGCGCAGGCTTCAACCAGGTGGCCGGATAGCTCCCCGCAGGTGGGCTTGTCGAAGGAAATGTGGGCGACGATGCCGCCGCCGAAAAACGTGTCTACTCGATGCCGGGTGCGGTCGAAAAACTGGTCAGGCATTAGAAAATGTCCCGGAGCCAGGTCTTCCCGCAACGAACCCACGGCACTGACAGAAAGAATGCGCTGCACTCCCAGCATCTTCAGGGCGCAGATGTTGGCGCGGTAATTGATCTCGCTGGGGAGGATGCGGTGACCGCGGCCATGCCGCGCAAGAAAGGCCACTCCACGCCCTTCCAGCGTACCGACCACCAGCGCGTCAGAGGGGGCGCCGAAGGGCGTGCGCACCCGGACCTCGCGGGCGCCGGTGAGCCCGGACATTTCGTAGAGCCCGCTGCCGCCGATGATCCCGATGGTCACCGCAGCGCGCGCTGCGGATTTGGACCGTGTCTTTGTTCGAGATTTGCTGGACATCTATCGCCCCTCAAGAGCGGATCAGTCTACCCGCACCGGTTCGATCTCGTATTTGCCGTCCTGGCCATGCAAGTAACCAGCCGGAGTGTCGGCGTCATGACTAAACAAGCAGAGCCAATGGCCGCGCACTGCCTGGGGAATCCAGATTTTTTTGTTCTCCATGGTCTGCATGGGATAGAGATCGTAGCCCAGCACCCAGGGAACGGGCAGGTGGTGGACCGTGGAGACAAGGTCCACGAAGAAGAAGGCCGTCTGGCCTCCGCCGGTCAGGCGGACGCACTGCATGTCGCGGTTGTGGCCGGGCATGCGGATCACTTCAACGCCCGGAGCGACCTCCGCATAACCGTCAACCAGCCACCACTTCCCCGCTGCGGTGATGGGCGCGAAGTTTTCCGGCAGGTAGCTGGCGCGGTCGCGCTCGCTGGGATGCTCAGCCCATTCCAGCTCGCCGCGCTGGACCACGTAACGCGCGTTGGGAAACGTGGGCACGCATTTGCCGTCAACGATGCGCGTATTCCAGCCGCAGTGGTCGAAGTGCAGGTGCGTGTCGATCACCAGGGAAATGTCTTCGGGACGCACGCCGCGCTGGGCGAGCCGGTCAAGCAGCCGGGGCGGGCCGCCCAGGCCGTAAATATCATTGCGCTTGGCGTCGAGCTTGTCGCCTGCGCCGGTGTCTACCAGAACCCACTGGGCCGCGGTGCGCACCAGCAAACAATTCATCGTCAAACCGATGCGGTTGCGGCTGTCCGGGGCCAACTTCTTCTCCCACATCGGCCGCGGAATAATGCCAAACATGGCCCCACCATCGAGACGGAATGGCCCGTCGGAGAGGATGTGAAATTCCAGGTCGCCGAGCTTCATCGGATTCCCGCGCGCTCCAGGACTTCGCTGACTGCTGCGTATGGATCTTTCTTGCGCTCGGCAATCTCCGCGGCAAGGATCTCCAGCCCTTGCTCGCCGATGCCCCTGCTCAAGGCGCGCTCCACCAGCCGCGCCTGCAGCAGCTCGTAGAGCCGCTGCTTCCAATTGGAGATCTTGCGCGCGCGCTGCTGCCCGGTGCGCTCGATGTGGGCCTGAAACTCCTCGATGGCCGCCGCCAGGTGATCAATGCCCCGGTTGTCGGTGGCTACGGTGCGGACAACGGGCGGGCGCCAGCCGTCGCGCTCGGGCGAAAGCGAGAGCATGGCCTTGAGCTGTGATTCGAAGCGGTCGGTGCCCTCGCGGTCGGACTTATTTAGAACAAAAATGTCGGCGATTTCCATGATGCCGGCCTTGATGGCCTGGACTTCGTCTCCCGAGCCGGGGACCAGGACGACCAGCGTGCAGTCGGCCAGGCGCATGATGTCCACTTCGTCCTGCCCAACGCCCACGGTTTCGATCAGCAGGCGGCTCTTCCCGGCGGCGTCAAGGACCAGCGCAGCGTCGGCGGTGTTGCGTGAAAGCCCGCCCAGGAATCCGCGTGTGGCCATCGAGCGGATGAAGATTCCATCGTCGGTGGCGTGGCGCTGCATGCGGATGCGGTCTCCCAGAATGGCGCCACCGGTGAATGGGCTGGAAGGATCCACGGCGATGATGCCGATCGTCTCCTTGCTCCGCCGGTAGTGCGCGGCCATCCGGTCGACCAGGGTGCTCTTCCCCGTCCCCGGAACGCCGGTGATGCCGATCAAATGCGCGCGTCCGGTGTAAGGGAACAGCGCGCGGAGGAGACCTTCGGCTTCCGGGAGGCCGTTTTCGATGGCGGAAATGGCGCGGGAGATGGCGCGGATGTCTCCACCGCGGACGCGCTCGGCCCAATGTTCCACTGCGCTGGTCATCCTGTTCCTGGAATCCGTGCGCTATTTTTTCTTGCCGAGGAGCTGGCGGGCGATCACCAGCCGCTGAATTTCGCTTGTGCCTTCGCCAATGGTGCAGAGTTTTGCGTCGCGGTAATACTTCTCCGCGGGATAATCCTTGATGTATCCGTAGCCGCCAAATACCTGCACGGCGTCGTTGGCCACGCGCACGGCGACTTCGCTGGCGAAGAGTTTGGCCATGGCCGATTCCTTGGTGTGCCGCAGGTCGCCGCAGTCCGCCATCCAGGCCGCGCGGTAAGTGAGCGAGCGCGCCGCCTCAACCTGCGTAGCCATGTCCGCCAGCTTGAACTGGATGCCCTGAAAATCGGCGATCGGGCGGTTGAACTGGCGCCGCTCCTTGGCATACTTGGTTGCCGCTTCGAGCGCGCCCTGGGCGATTCCCAGCCCCAGCGCGGCGATGGAGATGCGGCCGCCGTCCAGGACTTGCAGGCTGTTGACGAAGCCCGCGCCTGCTTCACCCAGCAGGTTTTCCGCGGGCACAAAGCAATCGCTGAAAATCACTTCGGAGGTCTCGCTGGCGCGCATGCCCAGCTTGTTCTCCTTCTTGCCGGGACGGAAGCCCGGCGTGCCAGCCTCGATGACGAAAGCGGAAATCCCGTGGGAGGATTTTTCTTTGTCGGTGACCGCCATGGCCACACATACGCCGGCGGAATGTCCGTTGGTGGTGAAGGTCTTGGCGCCATTGAGCACCCAGCCTCCGTCGCGCCGCAAGGCCATGGTGCGCGTTCCCCCCGCGTCCGACCCTGCGCCGGGCTCGGTGAGCGACCAAGCGCCGAGCATCTTGCCGTGAACCAGGTCCGGCAGATATTTTTGGCGCTGCGCTTCCGTGCCGAATTTGTAGATGTGGTTGGTGCACAGCGAATTGTGCGCGGCGACAGAGAGCCCGATGGAAGCATCCACGCGAGCCAGCTCCTCGATGGCGGTGACGTATTCGACGTAGCCCAGACCGGCGCCACCGTATTTCTCTGGGAAGATGACGCCCAGCAAGCCCAGATCCCCAAGCTTGGCTACCAGCTCGATGGGAAAGTGCGCCGCTTCGTCCCATTCCATCACATGCGGGGCGATCTCTCCCTCCGCGAAGGAGCGGACTGTCCGTCGCAACTGCTGTTGTTCATCGGTGAAGGAAAAATCCACGTCGCGAATCCTCAGCGCAAAGATTCCAGATTTTGCAAACACTCTTTTATATCACAGCGGAGCGGGGGTTGAATCCCTGGAGTGCGGGAACTTGCCCCCGCCTTGTTTGGCTAGGCCGGAAAGTTAGGGCCGGAGCTTGCTTCGGCCGGTACGGCGGGAGCCCTTCGCCGGCTCAGGGTAAACAAGCTCCCGCATTCCACAAAAATCTACCAGCCCGGCGTAACGCCGTCCTTCTTGTTTTGCTCTTCCAACCACCGTTGCAGCGGGGCGAAGTAGTCGAGGATGGCGGTGGCGTCCATCTGCTTTTCACCGGTCATCTCGTAGAGCGCCTCCTGCCAGGTGCGGCTTTGCCCCATCTCCAGCATCTTTTTCAGCTTCGCCCCGGCAGCTTTGTTGTTGTAAATCGAGCAGCGGTGCAGCGGTCCGGTATAGCCGGCTTCGCGGCACAGAGCGCGGTGGAACTGGAACTGCAGCACCGCGGCGAGGAAATAACGAGAATAGGGGACGCCGCCGGCGACGTGGTACTTGGCTCCGGGATCGAAGTCCGCCTCGCTGCGCTCAATTGGTGGCGCGACGCCCTGATACTTCTTGCGCAGCTCCCACCAGGACTTGTTGTAATCCCCGGGCTGAATTTCTCCTGAAAATACTTTCCAGCGCCACTGGTCCACCAGCAAACCAAAGGGCAGGAAAGCTACCTTTTCGAGAGCCTTCTTCATGAGCAGGCCCAGGTCACCCTCCGCGGGCGGAAGTTTCTCCAGGAACCCGATCTGTTTGAGGTATTCGGGAGTGACAGAGAGCGCGATAGTGTCGCCCACCGCTTCGTGAAAGCCGTCGTTAGCGCTGTTCTGAAAGAGAAACGGCAGGCGATTGTAGGCGCGCTGGTAGAAATTGTGGCCCAGTTCGTGATGGATGACCGCGAAATCCCCTTCGTTGATCTCGATGCACATTTTCAGCCGCAAATCGGCCTGATAATCGATGCTCCAGGCACTGGCGTGGCAGACCACGTCGCGGTCAGCGGGCTTGGTGAACAGCGAGCGCTGCCAGAAAGTCTCCGGCAGCGGGTCAAAGCCCAGGGAAGTAAAAAATCGCTCGCCGTAACGCACCATGCCACGCGCGTCGGTCTGTTTGGCCTTGAGGATTTCAGTCAGGTTGAAGCCGGGATCGCCCTCCTGCGGCGCCACCAGCGAGTAAATGTGGTCCCACTCCTGAGCCCACATGTTGCCGAGCAGATGAGCCGGGATTGGGCCGGTGGGCGGGACCACGTCCTTGCCGTATTTCTTTACCAACTGCGCGCGCACGTGGGCGTGCAGGGCCAGGTAGAGCGGGCGCATCTGATTCCACAGGCGATCCAGGTCGGCGCTGAAGTCCTCCGGGGCCATGTCGTATTTCGAGCGCCACAGCGCGCCGGCATCGGAAAAGCCGAGCTCCTTTGCGCCTTTGTTTCCCAGCACGACCATGCGCGCATAGCGCTGGCGCATGGGCGCGGCGATGGCATGCCAGCCGCGCCAGGCACTCAGCAGCGCGTTAGGATCGCGGCTGGCGGCCAGGATGCGCTCGAGGTCCGGGAGCTGGAGGCATTTGCCTTTCGGTCCATCGGGACAAAAGCTTCCCCGGCCATAGTCGCCCTGTAGCGAGGCATTGATCTTCGCCAGCTCGTCCTGCTCGGCGGGATTGTGCGGCGCGGGCACATCGGTCAGCAACTTCAGCAGGGTCATCTTGCGGCGCATGTCCGCGGGCAACTTGAGGTGGTCAAAGCGCGTGGCGGCAACGGCCAGCTCGGTGGCTGCGGCGTCACCTTCTTTCGCCGCATCGGCAGCCATGGCCTCGGTGTCTTGAGTGATGAAGTTGTCCAGCACCCAGGCGGCGCGCCCGGCCTTGATGGTCAGGTCGAGCAGCCGCTTTTCCGCCGCGTCCAGAAACGCGCGAGCCTCGTCCACCGTCGGCGGCTTGGCGGCGGATGTTTTCTTCTTCTCGGGAGCGGGAGACTGCGCCGCCAGCCCTGCGGCCCCCAGAGGTATCATCAGGGCAGCAACCAAGACTCTTAGTCGAATTCCGGGAAACAATGAATGCATCGTCTCTCCTCTTCTGCGGGGATGACCGCGCCTGCCCCACGAGCGGCCTGCTGCAGCGAGCAAGTATAGAAAATTGTCACCGCGCGAGGCGAGCGAAATTAGCAGTCCGAGCCGGCGGGCATCAACCCCGATTTGCGGCGCGCTGCGCCCCGGCGTGCAGAATTTCTCGCGTGGCCGCCAGGGCGCGCTCGATGCCGGCGCGATTGACATCGTAGTGCGTCACCATACGGATGGTGTGTTTGCCGAACGGTGCAGCGAGAACGCCCCTCTTCGAAAGCTGCGCGCAGATTCCCACTGGGCTCATGCCGGTCTTCTCCACGTCAAAGATGACAATGTTGGTGACCACTTTCCCGGGATCGATGCGCGCGCCGGGCAGCACGGCCAGGCCTTCGGCCAGCGCTCGCGCATTCTGATGGTCCAGGGGGAGGCCTTTGGGTGATTCCTCCAGCGCCACCAGGCCCGCAGCGGCCAACACTCCCACCTGTCGCATACTTCCGCCCAGCACCTTGCGCACCCGCCAGGCTTTGTCGATGAAGTCGCGCGAGCCGACCAGCATCGAGCCAACCGGGGCGCCCAGGCCTTTTGACAGACAGAACATCACCGAATCGGCTTTGCGCGTGATCTCCGCGACGGTACGGCCGGAGGCCAGCGCAGCATTGAAAATCCTGGCACCATCAAGATGAACCGGCAGGCCTAGTTCATGCGCCCGGTCGCAAATCGTTTCCGCTTGTTCGACGGGGTACACCGTGCCTCCGCCCAGGTTGTGCGTATTCTCGATCTCAATCAAGCCGGTATGCGCGCGTTGGACATTCTTTTGCACGATGTGCGGCTCAATCAGCTCCCAGGTCAGAAGGCCGTCGGGAGCGGGGATAGTGCGCGGCATCACCCCGGCGATCATCGACATGCTGGAAAGCTCGTAGGTAAAAGTGTGCGCGCGCGATTCGCAGAGGACTTCGCTGCCGGGATTAGTCCAGACCTTGATGGCGATCAGGTTCCCCATGCAGCCCGAGGGGACGAACAGCGCGGCCTCGCGGCCAAAGATTTCCGCCGCGCGAGCCTGCAGGTGGTTGACGGTGGGGTCTTCACCGTACATATCGTCGCCAACCTCGGCTTCGGCCATGGCGCGGCGCATGGCCGGAGTGGGCCGGGTGACCGTGTCGCTGCGCAGGTCGACCACGCCTTCCGCGCCGCTGGCGCTGCGAACCGGCTGATTCTTAATCTCAGTATCTGTAGCCATCTACTCCTCCGCCTTTCCGGGCACCCGAGGCGTGAAGCGCCCTCAGGTCAACAACTCCGCCATCACCTCTTCGCACATCGCCAGACCCGCCGGAGCAAGCCGCAAAGTTGCGCCGTCGAATTCCACCGCGCCGGCTTCGAGCAAGTGCGGGAGCCGTGAGCGCAGGCTGACGCCGTACTCCTTTTCGATGCGCGCCAGGTTTACGCCTTCCAGCAGCCGCAAACCCAGGAAAAACTCTTCTTCCAGGGCGCGCTCGCGCGTCACTGCTTCGCGCTGTTCCACGGGCAAGCGCCCACTTTCGATGGCCGCGGCGTAGGCCGCCGGGTCGTGCGCGTTGGCCCAGCGCTCGAGGCCATTGAAGGAGTGCGCGCCGGCGCCAAGCCCCAGATATGGCTCGCGCCGCCAGTATTTCGAGTTGTGCCGCGCGCGACTGCCCGGCAGCGCCCAATTGGAAATTTCATAATGCTCGTAACCTGCGGCCGAAAATAATGCGCAGGTCTCCTCGAACCAGTCGGCCACGGCATCGTCCTCGACGACGCGCGGCGCGCCGTAGCGGCTTCCCCCGGAGATCACTTCCCGCCCGAGGCGGCTGCCTCCGTCCACCTCGAGCATGTAGACGGAGGCGTGCTCGGGCCGCAGGGCGAAAAGCCGCTCGACCGAACGCAGCCAGCTCTCCCGGGTCTGGTTGGGCAGGCCGAGGATCAGGTCGCAGTTGATTTGTTGGAAACCAGCCTCGCGCAAGAAGTTCATCGCAGAGTCGATGTCGGCGGCGCGGTGTTTTCTGCCCGTGGCACGCAACTCACCATCTTCGAACGATTGGGCCCCGAGGCTCACGCGATCGAATCCTGCGCGCTTCCAGGCAGCAGCTTTGGCCGCACTTACCGTCTCCGGGTCAGCCTCCAGGGTTACTTCCTCGAACGCGCAGTGCAGGTGCGAGCGCAGTTCATCGAGGATGCGCTGCAGAGCTTCTGGTTCGAGCAGGCTGGGCGTGCCGCCGCCCACGTATACGGTATCAACCACCGTGTCAGACCAGTTCCCCGCCGGCGGGGCGAGACTTTCATTCCCGTAGAGAGCGCGAAGGGTGGAGATCTCGCGGCGTACTGCATCCACGTAGCGTGGAAAGATACTCTCCGAAAAAACGCCAGTGTGGAAATGGCAATAAGTGCACTTGGTCTGGCAGAAGGGCACCTGGATGTAGAGTCCGACTCGCATAGCGCGCTTGGAAGTTTACCTCAGGAAAGCGGCCCTGAGAAAAACTGTAGCCCGGCACAAGTATCGCGAATGAAGCAGCCCGAAGGCCCTGGGGAGCGGTGAGCGCTACGCCAGTGCCGACGCGGATGCCGCGCCGTAGAATCCGTACCAGGGCTTAGCCGCGCCCAGGCGGTCATTCACATTCTTGATGTTCTTGACGCCCTGGTCTGCCAGCCAGTCTTCCAACGCCTTGATGCCCTGCTTGGCGTAGACCGGCATGCCGTCCTTCCATGTGGCGCGGCCGCAGAGGACGCCGGAGAAGTTCACGCCGGATTCGGCGGCCAGTTCGAGGGTTTCCGCAAAAGTTTCATTGGACACGCCCGCGGAAAGATAAATGAACGGCTTCTTGGCCACCGCGGCGGCGCGACGGAAGTAATCTTTGGCCTGGTCGCGGGTGTAGACCGACTCACCCTTGCAGGAGCGCGCGCCGGCCACGAAGGCCATGTTGATGGGCACCTCGACTTTCATCACGTCCACGCCGTAGCGCGGCTTGGAAAATTCCTGCATGCTGCCGATGACGCAGTCCGGCTTCTTGCGGGCAAATTCAATGCTCTTGTCTTCGAGGCCTTCTTCGTAACCGACAAACTCCAGAAAGAAAGGCACGTCCACTGCCCGGCATTCATCGCCGATGCGCTCGACCCAGGCGTGCTTGGTCTCGTTGATCGCCGCCGGGTCAGACGGCGTGTAGTAAAGCAGGATCTTAACGCAGTCCGCGCCGGCTTCGGCCAGGCGGCGCGCCGAGTAGTGATCGAGCAAATCAGGCAGACGCCCGGGCTGAGTGTTGTTGTAGCCGCTTTTTTCGTAGGCCAGGAGCAGACCGGCGTTCTTGGCGCGCAGCTTGGCCGCGGAAAGCCCGTACTCGGGGTCAAGCAGGATGGCGCTGGCGTGGGGAGTAAGGATGCGCGCCACCGCTTCCTTGAATTCGGACATCATGGCGTGAGTGACCTCTTTTTTGTCCACGCCCTTATCTTTGGCGATGGCGCTGCGCAGCGAGCCGCGCTGGTCCATGGCCGCAGCGGCAATCACGCCGCGAGAATTGGAAACTGCTTCCATGCCTTTGATCTTGCCGGGGGTGATCTTCATCGCCCATCCTCCGAAAAACCTTTCAAGTTGCCCGAAAACCTCCCGGATTGTACCACGCGCCCCGCGCGCGGGACGCCGATGCGAAGTAAGAACCTCAGTCGATACAGCAGACAGAAATCCTTCGGGCCTTCTGGCCCTCAGGATGATGGCGTTTGCAAGCCAAGCTAAAGGAACAGCACCTGGTGAACGCCGGGGGTGCGCTTTTCGAGAGCGGAGCCAGTGATACCCGGAGGAAGAGCGCGCTCCTCGAGCTGGTCCAGCAGGTCCATACCGTGCCTGGCCAGATAAGGAACCAGACAGTGCGTGCGCTCCTGCATGCCGCGGTGCGGGAAAAGTGCATCGCGGAGCGTCATTTCTCGAGCGTCGAGCAAGGCCACGCGTTCTTCTCCGGCGCGTCCCGTTTTACCGCGAAGCTTATCGAACTGGAAGAGCATCTTCCGCTCTGCGGTGCCGAGAGCGCCCAGCAGCGTGGGGTCAAGCTGCTTCAACGGCCGGCGCATGCGCATCAAGAGCCTGCGCAAATTCTTTTCGCCCGTAGAGAATTGACGGTCAAGCGCCCGCGGAACTGATTCCCTTTCCAGGCGCGCGCGAAGGTGCTGCCGCCCGCGGAGAACATCCCGAACGGTCAGGCGGTACTTGCGCAAAAGGCGTCCTACCTCGGGTTCGACCAAAGTGAACCCGGCGCGCGGCAGGATCACCGGCATACGTCCCAGCAGCTTGCTGTAAACGACAGAAGCCTGCGCGTAGTAGGCCAGCTCGCTGGGGCCAGCGACATACGCGGCCGTGGGCAAGAGCGAATCCTGCACCACCGGGCGGAGCAGGACACTCGCGGAGAAAAATCCCGGGGCGGCTTCCAAGGCCTGCTCGAGATCCGCGGCGGAGAACGCCGCCTCGCCGGCGGTGAAAGACCCATTCTTTACGCGCAGCGGCAGGCGGCGACCGGCGACCTGTGCGAAGAGCAGCGTGCCGCGTTCGGTTACTTTGACTTGGGCGTGATAACCAGCATTTTCCAGCGCCTTACCCCGCGTCATCAGGCCGCCGATAATTTCTTCATTCTGATCGAGTGCTTGACGATAGATCGGGGTGGCGAGTCGCTGCAGGCGGATATCGAGAGGATCGAGCAACACCAGGCCACGCCCGGCAAAAAGCCTGGCCAGCAGCTTGCCGAATGCGCCGCTGTAAGTTTCCGCGGCGCGATAGGCAGCAGAAAGAGCTTCAGCCACCACCGCGGATGACGGCCCGGCCAGAATCTCTGTCGCCGCAGCTACTAATGCCTCTATCCCCACGCCGAGGGCGATGTCGCCCACGCGGCGGCCCTCTCCG
This sequence comes from Terriglobia bacterium, assembly GCA_041485165.1. Taxonomy (GTDB): domain Bacteria; phylum Acidobacteriota; class Terriglobia; order Acidiferrales; family UBA7541; genus JAAFGT01. The sequence continues at coordinate 20,075 of JBGPJC010000065.1, forward strand.
CCTTGGCCCGAGAGCGCAAAACGCTTGAGTCCATCCGCGGAAGGCCAGAGACAGTGGTTGACCTCTTCGAGGTCATGATCTTCGCTGGCCAGCCAGAAGACAGGAACCGCGCTGGTTCCGCGGGCGGTCATCTCCCGGGCGACACGGATAGCTGTCAGCGCTTTATAAAGTGAATACGCCGGGCCGGTGAACAAGCCGACTTGCTGGCCGGTGACGATAGCTGCGGAGCCTGCGGCCAGACGGTCGAGGTTGCTCTCGACGGAGGCATCGACGCCAAACCCCCGGTTCTGGTCGCGGAGCGCAGCAACTACCTCCGAGCGCGTCTGCGGGGCGATTTGCGCCGCGGACGCCGCCGTGGCGATTGCTTCCCATGCCGGTGGATGTACGAAAAATTGCCTGACACGCTCGTCGTTTTCTAGGTAGGCAGAGTAAAGCCTGGTGGTGTGCGGGACCTCTCCCGGCGCGAGACACTGGCATTCCATCAGAACTGTAATGTTACATGCCCTCCTTCGGCGCGGCAACCCGGCCATAGCTCAGGCGCGTCCAAGGGGTTAGACTCTTCAAGGTTGCGGGGTTCCAATGTCTGAACTTGGGGGAGGCCTCTCCGCGTGAAAGAGCGGAAATGTTGTCATCTGCTTTCGTGCGCTGTGGCGCTGTCCGCCTTGACAGCGTTATCCCTCCCCGTCCGCGCCCAGGCGCCGCCACCTCCGCAGAATCCTTCTGCCGGGGGCAAGACTCCCGCACCGGTCATCCGCACGACCACACATCTTGTGCAGGTGAATGTTATCGCCGAGGACAAACACGGCAATCCGATCACCGGCCTGACCCGCGAGGACTTCCGAGTCCTGGACAACGGAGAGGAGCAAACCGTGCAGTTCTTCTCCATCGAAAACACAGACGCGCCGGGCCGTGCGGGCACTTCGCCGCCGTCGGCCCTCCCTGCGAACACCTGGACCAACCGCTTCGATCGGCGCAGCGGGATTCCCCTCAGCGTCACCCTGATCCTTCTGGATGGCTTGAACACGCGCATCCAGGACCAGGCCCCGGCCCGCCAGCAGGTGATCAAACTCATCCAGCAACTCAAGCCCCAGGACCGCGTGGCGATTTACACCCTGGGAACGGACCTGCGCGTCCTGCACGACTTCACTCACGATGCCTCGTCGCTCCTCGCGGCCCTGGCCCGCTATCAGGGACACAGCGGACCGGAGGTAAACGATTCAAACCCGGATGATCCGGATAGCGGGAACCTAACCCTGGATGATTTCATCCGCGGCGCGGACCAGAAGGTTGCCAGCTTCCAGAAGATCATCCGCGCCACCATGACCGCCAGCGCCCTGGAGGCCATCGCCAATCACGTTGCGGGGATCTCCGGCCGGAAAAACCTGATCTGGGTTTCCGGCGGGTTCCCCATTTCCATCGGCTACAACGATCTTTCCGCCGGGTCCTTTTCCACCGCCGAGATGCGGCAATTCAGCCCGGAAATCCAACGCGCGGCGCGCGCTCTGAACAATGCCGACATCGCCGTATACCCTGTGGATGCGCGCGGGCTGATCGGCGGCATGAGTGCCTCGTCGCGATCCGTTCCCGGGGGCAACCGTTCTCCGGTCTTTTCCCCGCAGACCACCGGTCAGGACGAGATTGCCACCATGAACGAGTTCGCCGTCCGCACTGGCGGCCACGCTTTCTTCAATACCAATGACCTGTACGGAGCGATGCGCCGCGCCATGGACGATTCCCGGGTAACCTACACCCTAGGCTTCTATCCCTCGCACAATTCCTGGAACGGCAAATTCCGCGAACTGAAAGTCAGCGTGAAGCGCGGCGACGTTCGCCTGCGATTCCGGAGCGGATATTTCGCTCTGCCCGACCGCTCTCCCGACGACGCGCAGAAGACCGCCATGCTGGCCCTGGCGCAGTCCAGCCCGCTCTCCGCTACGGCCATCGGCCTGACCATCCACGGCGACCGTACTTCGACGGAAAAGCAGGACCAGCTCAAGCTCGTGGTCCAGGTGGACCCGCGTGACTTGAGTTTTGTGCAGGAAGGAGACCGGCAGGTTTCCATTCTGGCCATGGCGGTGATCCAAGGTTCGCCGGACGGCAAAGTCGTGACCCAGGACTCGAAAATGCTGAACCTGCGGCTGAAGGAAGACTCTTACCGTACGGTCATAGCGGAAGGACTCTCGCTGACCCGCATCCTGGACCTGGCCCCGCAAACCTCGATGGTGCGCGTAGTGATCTGCGACACCCGCACCGGGCAGGCAGGCTCGCTGGATATCTCCGTTCCCGGCGGCCCGCGCGTCCCCACCCCAAAGAAGCGCTAGCCCGCATGTCTCACCAGTGGGGCGCTGAGCCCAATTCGGAGGCGAAAATCGACGCGCTTCGATGCGAGCGCGACGACGCTCGTGCCTTTGCGCGTCCCGGCGCTCACAGGGAAGGACTTGCGGGTGATTCCAGAC